>DGUG01000214.1 GCA_002394535.1 Lachnospiraceae bacterium UBA4316 | reverse complement strand
ATTTCTACCCGGATCTTGAAGCAGCCGTCAAAAAAGCAAAGGATGAGCTTGCAAAGGTAGAGATAAGAGATGAGGTATCGGATGTAAAATGTGATCAGTGCGGACGTATGATGGTTATCAAATACGGACCTCACGGAAAATTCCTTGCCTGCCCGGGATTCCCAGAGTGCCGCAACACTAAGCCTTATCTTGAAAAAATAGGAGTTCCGTGCCCGGTCTGCGGCAAGGATATTGTCATACGCAAGACCAAGAAAGGACGTCCGTTCTACGGATGTGAATCAGGAACCGACTGCTCATTTATATCATGGCAGCGTCCGGTAAACGTCAGGTGTGAAAAATGCGGAAGTCTTATGGTTCGCAAAGGAAGTAAGCTTATGTGTATGAATGAGGATTGTAAGCATATACAGAATATGCAAATAGGGGGAACCGTGTAACGGTGGGACCCTGTTTGCACCGCGAGCCCTTCGACGAAGTCGACTGTAAATGGGCGAGCGTCCATTGGCAAGGAAGGATACCAAATGAGCTCAGTAAGATTACTGGATGATACCAGAAAGATCAATTCGATATTGCATCGCAAGAACAGTGGAAAAGTAGCGTTTAACGATATATGCGAAGCTATGCGGACTGTTCTTGATTCCAATGTTATGGTTTTTTCCAAAAAAGGAAAGATACTTGGCATGGGATACTGCAATTCTTTTGCTGCGATAGAAAAACTCTCGGAAGGAAAAGTTTCGGAATTTATTGATGCCCGTCTTAATGAAAGACTTGTCGACATCTTGTCGACAAAGGAGAGTGTTAATCTTGAAACACTCGGTTTTTCAGAGGAGACAAGCAGAAATTACCAGGCTATCGTTACTCCTATAGATATCTCCGGTCAGCGGTACGGAACTTTGATGATATATAAGCCAAGGTCGGAAAATCCATATTCTATTGAAGATATTATCCTTACTGAATACGGCGCAACTGTTGTTGGACTCGAAATGGTACGCTCGGTTTCGGAGGAATCAGCGGAAGAAGACAGACGTGCACAGGGAGTACAGGCTGCACTGTCGACTCTTTCGGCATCGGAAACGGATGCGGTTATTCACATTTTCAAAGAATTATCCGGACTTGAGGGAGTCCTTGTGGCCAGTCGTATAGCTGATAGGGAAGGCATTACAAGATCGGTTATCGTCAACGCGCTTCGCAAACTTGAAAGTGCCGGCGTTATTGTATCTAAATCCTCGGGTATGAAAGGAACCTATATCAAAGTCACAAACGCCCTTATCTATGACGAGATAGAAGAACTTCGTAAAAGGTAGACGAATTATTCAATTTGTGCTAAACTTTTCAAGAGAAATGTCGATAGATATTTAAAGGGATTTTGAGTTGAATCGGAAACGGATTTCGCAAGTCGAAGTCCGTTTTTTTGTTTATTATAAACTATATCTTGATTATATCAATCTGTTAGAGTACAATATAAAGGGTTTTTTGGTAGTGACTCTTTATATGAAGGGAAGTAAGGAGACATTATATGATATCTTCGGGAGTATTTAATTACATCAATGTTCTTGGCAAGGCTGCTGACGGAGCATGGGCAAGGAATACGGCTATTGCAAACAATATCGCAAATGTCGATACGCCGGGATACAAGAGACAGGACGTTTCGTTTGAAGAACAGCTTCAGCATGCGCTTAAGTCCAGCAAGTATCCGAGCCTTGATTCCAAAGTTGCCGAAGCCAATCTGCATCTTAACCGTCTCAATCCGAGAACTTACACGGACATTCCCAACTGGTCATACAGAATGGATAAGAATAATGTGGATATCGATACAGAAAATGTTGAACTTGCGAGCAACCAGATTAAGTATAACGGAATAACCAACAGTATCGACAGCGAGTTTGCAAACCTGAGACTTGTTATAAAGTAATGTTCGGTTGGACTATGGAGGAGATTAAATGAGCATATTCAAAAGCTTTGGAGTGAATGCCTCGGGTATGACAGCGGAAAGATACCGTATGGATATCATTTCGCAAAATGTTGCAAATGCCAATACTACGAGAACCGAAGAAGGAACTCCTTACAGGAGAAAAGTTGTCAAGTTTCAGGAGAGAACAACGGATATAAGGGATTTCGGAACAATATTCCGTAAGGCGCGCGGAATGGATGTCGGCAACGGTGTTAAGGCGGTCGGCGTGTATGAGGATCAGTCGGACCTTATAATGGTTTACGACCCTTCCCACCCGGATGCAAATGATGACGGATATGTCCTCTACCCCAATGTTAATATAGTTACCGAAATGACCAACATGATAGATGCCGAAAGGGCTTATCAGGCAAACGCAACAGCGTTTACTTCAAGTAAGGCCATTGCAATGAAAGGACTCGACATTGCCAAGACATAAAGTGTCGGAGGGGACGGTTCTTTTTGACAATTGCAGCAGGAGATTGATATAGAATGGATATTACAAAACTTCTAAATGTAAATTCCGAGCCGATAGCGGCAGCCGCCGCCAAGGCATCCACAAGGGTGGATAACCCCGAGGAAAGCTTTACTTCACTGTTTAATTCCATGATCTCGAATGTGGGAGAGACCAATTCCCTCCTTCACAAGCAGGAAGAAGAAGAGATGAAGTTTGCCCTCGGAATTTCGGAAAATACGCATGATCTCGCGATCGCAGCTGCGAAAGCATCAACAGCACTTAGTTATACAGTTGCACTTCGCGATAAGTTTATAGAAGCATACAAGGAACTGATGCAGATACAGGTTTGATGTCACGATCTATGATCGTGACAGGCGGAGCGCCGCTTGAGCGGGAATGTTTTTTTCAAGGATGGATAATAAATGGTAGACAGACTTAAGGAAATGCTCCAGAGAGTACTGGAGTGGTGGAATAAGTTTACCGCAAAACAAAAAACAATAATTATCAGCGTGGCGGCAGGTGTTATTTTGGCACTTGCCATTTTGGCTACTATTCTGACAAGACCGAAATATGAAACGCTGATTACCTGCGAGAGTACCAAGGAAGCATCGGAAATAACCGAACTCCTCGAGGGCGAGGCTATTCCGTATATAACGACGGACGACGGATTGATAATATCGGTTCAGAAGCAGGATATTGCAACTGCGACTCTTTTGCTGGGGGCAAACAATTACCCGGCTGATTCGTACAGCCTTGAGAGTGCACTTGCCGGGGGGTTGTCGACAACCGAATCCGATAAGCAGAAGACATATAAGCTTTATCAGGAGACTCATCTGCAGGATATCATGGAGTCAACCGAATATGTCAAGAAAGCTTATGTAACACTTTCCATACCGGACAATGACGGGACGCTCCTCGCAAAGGAGGAGGAATCCTTTGCAAGCGTCTGGCTGGAGCTTAACGATACACTGCCCGAGGGTGTTGCTGAGAACTTTGCGCGGAATATTGCGACCGCATTGGGTAACAAGACTACAGAAAATATTTCCATCATTGATTCGGCGGGAAACCTCCTGTTCTCAGGGGCAGAGGCCGCGGAAGCCAATTCCGGAACCGTCAACACGACCAATCAGATAGCGCTCAAGACCCAGGCCGAAGCAGCCCTCAAAAAGGAAGTAGTTCAGGTCCTGCTCGGGTCCAATCTGTACGAAGATGTTAAGGTATCGCCTAATCTTCGTATGGATTTTTCGTCATTTAAGGAAACCAATCATACATACACTCAGGCTGACGAGAACGGGACCAATGTTCTCGCGCATGAGAGCACATATGAAGCTGAAGGTACGGGTGGTGCCGGAGGAATACCAGGTACGGATACCAACCAGGAAGAAACGACATATGTGATGGAAGACGGCAACGCATCTAACTACAGCGTTACCGAGGAGTCGAGAGACTATCTTCCGGGCGAGAGGATAACAGACCGTGTTACACCTCCGGGTGCGATAGATTACGCAAACTCTTCAATCGGAATTACCGCATCCCATTTTGTTATTTACAAGGAAGAAGATGTAAGAGCCCAGGGGCTTCTTGACGGAATAACATTCGATGAATTCATCCTTCAGAACAGTGAGATGGTCAAGAAGGAAGTCGACGAGGAAATGATCACCCTTGTTGCAAATGCAACCGGAATCCCGACGGCCAATATCTCCATTGTTGCATACGATGTTCCGATCTTCCAGCCAAGAGAGGGACTTAATCTTTCCGCATCGAACATAGCACAGATAGTACTTATCGTCCTTATTCTGGCGCTTCTCGGAATTGTTGTTCTTACCACATTCCGAAGAAACAAGGAGGAAGAGACTCCCGAAGAGACAGAGCTTTCGGTTGACGATCTTCTTACAACGACGCAGGAACATCAGACGGTAGAAGATATTGATCTTGAGTCCAAGTCAGAAGTACGTCTTATGGTTGAAAAATTCGTTGATGAAAATCCGGATGCCTCGGCGCAGCTTTTGAGAAATTGGCTGAACGAGGAATGGGGGTAATGTATGGCTAAGGAAAAGGACGCTTCTTTAACCGGACTTCAGAAAGCGGCGATATTGCTCATCGCCCTGGGACCTGAGAGAAGTGCGCTTATATTCAAGCATCTCAAGGAGGAGGAGATTGAAGACCTTACACTCGAGATTGCGAATACGAGAAGTGTTACACCTCAGGCTAAAGAGGAAGTTATAAACGAATTCTATGGCGTCTGTCTTGCACAGCAGTATATCGCTGAAGGTGGTATCAGTTACGCCAAGGAACTTCTCGAAAAGGCTCTCGGCAACGAAAAAGCGCTTGACGTTATCGGAAAGCTTACCGCATCACTCCAGGTTAAGCCCTTTGAGTTCATTCGGAAAACAGAGGCCTCGCAGCTTCTTAACTTTATACAGGATGAGCATCCGCAGACGATTGCCCTTATATTATCCTACCTTAATCCGGGGCAGGCTGCGCTTATAATTTCGGCACTTCCGCCCGACAGACAGTCGGATGTTGCAAAACGTATTGCAATGATGGATCGTACGAGTCCCGATGTTATCAAGGAAGTGGAGAAGATCCTTGAGTCCAAACTTTCGTCTCTCGTCAATCAGGACTACACCATCATTGGTGGCGTCGATGCGGTTGTTGATATCTTAAATACGGTAGACAGAAGTACAGAGAAACATATCATGGAAACTCTCGAGATCGACGAGCCCGAACTTGCCGACGAGATCAGAAAGAAGATGTTCGTATTCGAAGACATCCTTCTTCTCGACGACCGCGCTATCCAAAGGGTGCTGCGTGATGTTGATAACTCCGACCTTGCAATTGCTTTAAAGGGTGCGAACGAGGAGGTTCAGAATGCCATATTCAACAATCTCTCAAAACGTCTCGCCCTTATGATCAGAGAAGATATGGAATTCATGGGTCCTGTACGTATGAAGGATGTTGAAGAGGCACAGCAGAAGATCGTTAACACAATAAGACGTCTCGAGGACGCATCAGAGATTGTTATTTCCAGAGGCGGAGGAGACGAGATAATTGTCTAGTTCGTTAATTAAATCATACAGCGTCGCATATAAGGACGGTCAGGATAAGAAGAAAAAACGCGTCATAGATTCCAATCAGGCTGTTTCCGAAAGGATAAAAGAACTGTCGGAGATACTCGAGAGTGCACCGGAGGAAGACTTCGCGGATGATTTTTCCGAAGGATTAAATGCCGAACAGGTGGACGCATTACTTGCTGATCAGGAAGAGGTAGCCGAACAGGCACGCCACGCGGAAGAAATCCGGAAGATTGTTGATGGTGCGAATGAGCAGGCACAGCAGATAATAGATGATGCAAATGCCCGGGCCGCACAGATCATCGAAGATGCCAACACTCAGGCACAACAGATACTTGAGGATGCCAGGGAGCAGGGCATGACGGAAGGCAATGAAAAAGGGTATGCGGAAGGTCTTGAGAGAGCCGCTGAAGTTGAGAGGCAGGCACAGGAGAAGTCTGATGCGCTTGACAGGCAGTATGAAGAGAAAATCGCCGAACTTGAGCCGCTTTTTGTTGAAAAACTGACAGCTATCTATTCGCATGTTTTCGGAATCGATCTGTCCGGTCGGAATGACGTTATAATGTATCTTCTGCGGGATACGATCAGAAACATAGAAGGAGCAAAAACCTATCTGGTTCACGTATCAAAAGATGATTACGAGTATGTAAGCACAAACCGCGAAGAACTGACGGCGGGACTTGCCGGATCGGCAACTGTCGAAATAGTTGAAGATATGACTTTAAACGAAGGGTCGGCATTTATAGAGACCGAAGGTGGCATATATGACTGCAGCATCGGAACAGAGATGGAATTGTTAAAGAAAGAACTCAAAGTGCTGTCATATGGAAATTAATTTTGACAAGTACAACAGGATATACGACAAAACATTTTTCAAGAGGCTCGGTAAGGTAGTAAACGTTGTCGGGCTTACTATTGAGAGCAATGGTCCGGATGCAAAGCTTGATGATCTGTGCAAGATCATAGTGGACGAAGAAGATGACAAGTATGTCCTTGCCGAGGTTGTCGGGTTCAAGGACGGTAAAACACTTCTTATGCCCTTTGAGACTACCGAAGGGATAGGGTTTGGCTGCGTTGTCGAAAATCTCGGATATCCGCTGTCTGTCCCGGTAGGCCCGGAACTTCTCGGGCTTGCACTTGACGGACTCGGAAGACCCATTGACGGCTCGGAAGTTAATTGTGCTGTGAGTTATCCGATCGAAGCGCCGGCGCCGGATCCTCTTAAGCGTGAGATCATAAGCGAGATACTTCCCCTTGGCGTTAAGGCTGTCGACGGAATTATGACTATCGGAAAGGGCCAGCGAATCGGTATATTCGCCGGATCGGGCGTCGGCAAGAGTACACTTCTTGGCATGTTTGCCAGAAATACAAAAGCGGACATAAACGTTATTGCTCTTATCGGTGAGCGTGGAAGGGAAGTAAGAGAGTTCATAGAACGGGATCTCGGTGAAGAGGGTATGGCAAGATCTGTAGTTGTTGTCGCTACCAGTGACAAACCTGCGCTTGTCCGTCGTAAAGCCGCGCAGACTGCAACCGCGATTGCCGAATACTTCCGTGACCAGGGAAGAGACGTTCTTTTGATGATGGATTCCCTGACACGTTTTTCAATGGCACAGCGTGAAATAGGGCTTGCAAGCGGAGAGCCTCCTGTTACGAGAGGATATCCGCCCAGTGTATATGCGCAGATGCCTAAACTGTTAGAGAGAGCGGGATGCGACGACAAGGGTTCAATCACCGGACTTTACACCGTTCTTGTGGACGGTGATGATTTTAATGAGCCTATCACAGATACCGCAAGATCAATTCTTGACGGGCATATTATGCTAGATCGGCGTCTTGCCCACAAAAATCATTATCCCGCGATCGATGTCCTCCAGAGTATATCACGATGCATGAGCCAGATCGCGACCAAGGAGCATAAGGCAGTGGCTAACCGGCTAAAAACAGTACTTGCCACATACACCGAAGCAGAAGATCTTATAAATATCGGAGCGTACAAGGCGGGTGCGAACCCGAACATAGATTATTCGATCGAAAAGATAGATCAGGTGAATGATTTTCTCTGTCAGGATGTTGACAGCAGGTATTCCCTCGACGAGGAAATCCAGCTGTTGAAGGATATCTTCGCAGAGGAGAAGGAGCCTGAATCTATTCCAACATAATAGTATTAACAATGGTCAATGTCGCTCGCCCGTTTGTATTCAGCTTCGCTGAAGGGGGCTCGCGGTGTAGTCAGGGTCCCACCACCTTCGGTGGTACCCCCTAACAACAAATTATGGCGAGATTCAGATACAGGATGCAAAACATCCTTAATGTCAAAGAAAAGCTTGAGACGCAGGCACGGAATGAATTTGCCATTGCTGCGGCGCATGAGAGAGAAGAAGAAGAGAAACTGAATGCGCTTATAGCAAGGCGTGATGCTTACGAAGCCCATCTGAAGGATCTTGTGGGGTCGGATCTTGATATCAGACAGATCAAAGAGGCTGAGGATGGTCTTGAGGTGATCAAATATCATGTGTCTCAGCAGAGGCTAAACCTGGCTGCGGCAAGACAGGAGCTTGAAGTCGCAAGGTCTAAGCTGACTGCGGCGATGCAGGATCGTAAGACTCACGAAACTCTCAAAGAAAAACAATTTGAGGAATTCAAGGCCGAAGAAGCGGCCAAGGAGAGCAAGGAAATAGACGAGCTGGTTAGTTACCGGTTCGGATCGGCGGAGTAGGCCGTAGCAAAAGAGGAACTAAAAATGGCAGACGAGTTGGAAGAAGAGCTTTCTCCGAAGGAAAAGAAGAAAAAAGAAAAAGAGGCTAAAAAAGAAGCCAAGAAAGCCGGAAAAGGGTCTAATTTTGATGCTGTTGCAACGGACAACGGCGGAATATATGCGGACGTAGACGATGAGGACGAAGGATTTTCGCCCTCCGTGCTTCTTATTGTCATACTGATAGTTATCATCTGGATAGCTATATTAGCGCTTCTTATCAAGCTGGATATCGGTGGGTTCGGATCGGGTGTGCTTCGTCCGATACTCAAGGATGTTCCGGTCATCAACAGAATCCTTCCGGAGCCGACAAGCACTGAGGAATACACCGGAGAATTTGATAACCTGCCCGATGCGCTTGCTGAGATCGAGAGGCTTAACAAGCAGATAGACGAACTGAAAGCCGACCTTGCAGGCGGGAGCGACGAGGAATCCGAAGAAATCAAAGCATTAAAGGAAGAAATTGTCAGACTCCGTACGTTTGAGGACAGCCAGGTCGAATTCCAGAAACTAAAGACCGAATTCTACGAAGAGGTGGTATTTTCCGATAAAGCTCCGGATATTGAACAGTACAAGGCTTATTACGAGGAGATAGATCCCGATAATGCCGAATATCTGTATAAACAGGTTGTTGCTCAGCTCGAGACCGACAAGATAATGGATGAATATGTCAAGGCCTACAGTGAGATGAAGCCCAAGCAGGCAGCTGCAATATTCAACGAAATGGGAGACAGCCTTGACCTTGTGGCCAAGATCCTGGGACAGATGGATACAAATGCCAGGGCGAAAATCCTTGGTGTAATGGACAAGGACATCGCGTCCAAACTGACCAAGATTATGGACCCGGAGTAGATAGGAATTGAGGGGTTAAGAATTCCCACACTTCAGTCGATAAAGAATATGAGTGTCAATGCACCTTGAAAACTGAAGAGAGGAGGACGGAAAATGGCAAACACTACAGTAACCAAAGTAAGCGAAATGATGCTTGCTAACGTTACAGCCGGTGTCAAGGCCGGCGAACAGAAGGTTTCCGATGCCGAAGGGTTTGGCGCAGCAATGAAAGACGCCAAGGATACTACTTCAAAAGCTCAGGAGATAAGGCCTGAAAATGGCGCAAAATCATCCAGAACGGTAGTTGAATCACCCAAGAGCAAGGAAATCAAAACCGAGGATGTGGTAAAGAAAGATCCTATCGCCAATAAGGATGACAGGGAAATGTTTACCGAAGAAGTTGCCGAAGAGGCTTCAAGGATCATGAAAAAGATCAAGGAAGTGCTTGGTATAAGCGATGAAGAGCTTGAGACGGCAATGGCAAACCTCGGAATTACCGCAGTGGATCTGCTTAATCCCATAAGCGTCAAGGAACTGTGTATGGAGCTCGGAGATGCCCCGGATTCGATCTCACTTATAACTAACGCCGAACTTTATGAAAACGTTAAAGAGATCGTAAGTTTTGCGGAAGCTGCAGGTAATAAGATAGCCGCCGATTTCGGAATGACAAATGAAGACATACCGGAACTTCTTAAGGATGAGACATTTGTCGCAGAAGTAAAAGAAGCGGTTACAAAACTTGAAAACAAAGCCTTGGCAGATGATTTTGCGGCGACGGAAACGGTTATCGTTCCCGGAACGGATGCACAGGATATGCAAAACGTGCAGAATGTTCAGAATGTGCAGGACATCGAAATGCCAAAGCCTGACATGGATGTCGACGATCATGCAACAGCGGTTGCAAATGTTAAAGATACAGACGTAGCAGATGGCACGGAAGCAAAAACTGTTACGGTAGAGGTTGAAGGAAGACCTGCAACAACTCCCGAAACAAGAGAGATACCGGAGACCGGAGGAAGAGAAGTTACGGCTCATAACCAGCAAACAAGCCAGGGTGAGAGTGTGACGGAAACATTTAAGGCAACGGTAGGGAGTGAGGAAGCAAACCTTAAAGGTAACAACGAAGGATTTGAACATGCATCAAGATTTGCCGAAAGCGAATCAATAAATGTTGCGCCTTCCCAAACGGTTGTAACAACCGAAGTAAATAACCTCGGACAAGTGATTGAAACGGTAACAAGTTACTCAAATGCGGATGCGAATTCCATAATGAGCCAGGTAACCGAGTCGATCAGAGTTAACTACTCGGGAGATTTCACCTCGATGGAGATGCAGCTTCACCCCGCAAGCTTAGGCACGGTGAACATGAACATCGCCTCGACAAACGGAGTGGTTACAGCCCATATCCTTGTTGAAAATGAAGCTGTAAAGGCAGCACTGGAGAGCCAGCTGATAACCTTGCAGCAGACATTCGAAGAACAGGGACAGAGAGTTGAAGCAGTCGAAGTTTCGGTTGCAAATTACGATCTGAACAAGGGCACAGGTTCCGATTCGGAAGGCAATACGGATCGTGACAGAACATCCGGAGCCGGAAGAAGTGGAAGGAGACGCAGTATCAACCTTAACGATCTTGAAGAAGAAGACATCGAGAAACTTTCCGATGAGGAGAAGATCTCGGCGGATATGATGGCAAGATCGGGTAACAGCGTAGATTACACAGCATAGTAGAAGGAGACAGCCTATGTCAACAGTAGCAAATATTGTAAACGGAGAAATCCAGAAAAACGGTGTTGCTGCTT
>DGUG01000201.1 GCA_002394535.1 Lachnospiraceae bacterium UBA4316 | reverse complement strand
CTTGCAAGAAATCATCAGCTCAGGGATGTCATAATAAGTGCTGTGGTAGCGGGAGTACATGTTATGATCCTTGTTCTGTCGAAGGATCTGGGCAGTGCCATCATTTTTTTTGTTGTGTATATTTCCATGCTTTATGCCGCAACAAGAAATGCCCTGTATTTCCTGTCGGGATTTCTTGCGGGAGGAGCGGCTTCCGTTGCGGGATACAAGCTGTTTCATCATGTAAGAGTCAGAGTTACGGCATTTCTTGATCCTATGGGTACGATTACAAATGAAGGTTATCAGATCGCACAGAGCCTGTTTGCTATAGGTACCGGAGGATGGCTCGGAATGGGGCTCGGACAGGGCGCTCCCAATAATATTCCGGTAGTCGCGGCGGATTTTGTGTTTGCGGCGGTATGTGAGGAGCTGGGGGTTGTATTCGGAATGTGCCTGATACTCCTGTGCCTGTCATGTTTTGTTATGTTTATGAATATTTCTATGAAATTTGAAGATCCGTTTTTTAAACTCGTTGCATTAGGTCTGTCGGTAGCATACATTTTTCAGGTATTTCTTACTATCGGAGGCGTCATTAAATTCATCCCTCTTACCGGAGTGACCCTGCCTTTCGTAAGCTATGGCGGAACCAGCGTTGCCGTTACGTTTTGCGTATTTGCGGTTATTCAGGGGCTGTATATCGCAAAAGGAAGAGACAATAAGAAGCCCTATATACCTACTCCGGATGATTTTAAAACCGAGAATCTCAATATAGTGGATCTCGAAAGGGAGCTTAATGAGAATGTTTAGAAAAAAGGAAAAAGACCGGAAGGATATGGTAAAGCCCGGAAGACGACATATCGATTCGAATCGTGAGATCGGATTTATCACATACCTGTTCATTGCGATATTTCTCGTAATGCTTGGATATCTTGGCTATTTTACCCAGGTTAAGAGCAAGAATGTTATTAATAACACCTATAATAAAAGGCAGGCGCTTCTTGAGTCAAGACTGATACGTGGCGATATTCTGTCAAGGGAAGGTAATATACTTGCGACTACAAAGTCGGATAATGACGGTGGACATTACAGGAATTACCCTTATCGTAATACCTTTGCTCATATAGTCGGATATTCTACCCACGGTGTACTAGGTATTGAGAGCATGGAGAATTTTACACTTCTGACATGTGATGCCAATATCGCAAGCCGTGTATCAAACGACCTTGCAGGCTACAAAAATCACGGAGACAATGTTTATACAACATTAAACACCAAAATGCAGGAAGCAGCATATGATGCAATGGATGACAGGAGGGGCGCCGTTGTAGCCATGAATGTCAAAACGGGGGAGATTTTGTGTGTTGTATCCAAGCCTGATTTTGATCCGAATGAGGTAATCGGCAGATGGGACAGGCTAAATGCGGATACCGAAAACAGTCCTCTTCTTAACAGGGCATTCTTAGGTTCATACCCGCCGGGTTCCACATTCAAGATAGTAACTGCGCTTGAATACTTGAAGGAGCACGGCGGCAATACTTCCGACTATGGCTTTGAATGTAAGGGAAGCTTTGAATACAAGGGTTCGGTTATAAACTGTTTTAATGAGACAAGTCACGGCTGGGTTAATTTTGACGACAGTTTTGCACAGTCATGTAATTCAAGCTTTGCCAATATATCATCGACCCTTGATAAAAAGCAATTTGAAAGTACAATAGGTGAATTGCTGTTTAATCGTGAGCTTCCTCTGCCTTTTAAATACTCCATGGCCTATTCCGATATCGGTGCCGAATCTTCCATGGATGATCTTCTGCAGACAGGAATCGGACAGGGGCGTACTACAATAAGCCCCGTACATATGCTTATGATAACTTCGGCAATAGCAAATGACGGAATTCTTATGAAACCCTATGTTGTATCGGAAATTCAAAACGCGGACGGTGGAACGATCAGCAGAACGAGGGTGCGTGAATACGGAAGAATTATAGAAGAGCAATATACCAAAAGTCTTCAAAAGATGATGAGACAGGTTGTTGTAAACGGAACAGCGAAACGTCTCATTGATACAAAGGGATATTCTATTTCCGGTAAGACAGGATCGGCAGAGTACTCGTCGAACAAATCCCTTTCCCATGCATGGTTTACGGGCTTTGCCGGAGCAGATGATCCTGAAATAGCGGTTACAGTAATTGTTGAAGGCGGAGGATCGGGAGGTGCTGTAGCTGCCCCCATCGCTAAAAGAGTATTTGACGCATATTTTAACTGATGATATTATGTATTTCGTTTATTGCTTATACCGAGGTTAAAAATGATTGAAGCGGTCAGCTGCGGCGGTCTTGTAATCCACAGGGGTAAGATCCTTCTGTTATACAAGAACTACAACAACCGATATGAAGGATGGGTTTTACCGAAAGGGACCGTAGAAGAAGGTGAAACCTTTGAGAAGACGGCTCTTCGTGAAGTAAAGGAAGAGTCCGGTGTTGACGGAGTGATTGTCGAGTACATTGACAAGACGACGTATTCTTTTGTTGTACCGGAGGATACGGTTTCCAAGGAAGTACACTGGTATCTGATGAGATCGGACAGCTATGAATCATGTCCCCAGCAGGAAGAGTATTTTAGGGACAGCGGATACTACAAGTATCATGAAGCATATCATCTTCTGAAATTTGAAAATGAAAGAGCAGTTCTCGAAAAGGGATACAGCATATACAAAAAACTGAAAAGACTGCAAAAATGGGATTAAAAAAGCTTTGGTAATTATACCAAAGCTTTTATTGAAAGATTCTTCTGGGTGGCAAGATCTATATATTTTCCGTCTTCGGTCTTTACCATTGGTCTTGAATATTTCTGCTTGTTGATCAGAACAACAACACACACCGTTCCGTCGTTGAGTTCGACCTCTTTACCTATATATTCTTCAACCATCCGCTCAAGGAAAGTCATGTAATATCCGGTGTCGTATTTTCCGTATCCGTCCTTCTCAAATATCTCAATGACCGTAAACGGACATAAGGGGGCACGATATGATCTGTAGCTTGTCATTGCCTCGTAGCTGTCCAGAATGGCAATGATCTTGGCAAACTGATCGATCTGCTCGT
This sequence comes from Lachnospiraceae bacterium UBA4316, assembly GCA_002394535.1. Classification (GTDB taxonomy): domain Bacteria; phylum Bacillota; class Clostridia; order Lachnospirales; family Lachnospiraceae; genus UBA2868. Next base: position 8,643 of record DGUG01000201.1, on the reverse strand, counting down.
CAACAAGGTGGCTGGGATATCCGCTGCCGTCAATCCTCTCGTGATGCATAAGTGCGGCAAGTTTGATACGCTCGTCTAATTCAAGGGGCTGTAATATTTTATAACCGTTGGTGGTGTGGGACTTGATCATTTTGAATTCCTCATCCGACAGCCGTCCCTGCTTAAGAAGAATATCCAGAGGTATGACAAATTTACCTATATCGTAATAAAAGCCGCACAGAACAAGGGATTTAGCATCTTCCTCGTCAAGTCTGAACCATTTTGCCGTATAATTGCAAATAAGTGCAACATTAATAGAATGAGTATACAGAAAATCAGCTTCGGCAGTTTCAAGAACCGACAGCATATCGAGAATTGTTATTTTACTGTGTTTGAAAGGAGAAGTAATGTCTTCAATGATATCAAACAATTTGCCCGAATCCAGCGGAACCCTTGAATGAAGGAACTGTTCCATCATTTTCTTATATTCAAAGAAGTTTTTTGAGTATATTTCAAAAAACTGTTTGAAAGTCTTACTGACTTTGATCTTCTCAAAATATGTAGTAAGAAAATCCTCGGGTTCCTTGACGTTTACGCAACTTATCTTGGATATTGTGAGCTTTTGGATAAGAAATTTATCCAAAGAAGTATTCTTCTTGACTATAACATTTCCCCTATGGTCAAGAACATCCTCGGCAGCGACGTCACCGGGAGTTAATGATAATACGGCTTTAAGTTCCATGATTTATACTCCTTCTGATTTTAGTATAAAAATCACATTGTTTATTGTCAATAATAAGGATTAACTTTTTTGTCTGTTTTTGATATAATCAAACAAGTTTTACTTGAGAGTAACGGAGCGGAAAAGTGGTTCGTTTTGTAGACAGGCCTTATGTGACCGAGAAGGTGGGTCCGAAAATATCAAGCATAAAATGGAAGATGGCTTGCGGTATCGGCATGGTCGGGTATCATTTTATAACGCTTTCCGATAATGCCAGTGATATATTCGATATATATCCGGCTGCTGTTTTCAAGCAAAAAAGGTTCAGAAAAAGTGACCGCATAATCCTTGGTGTTGCCGACAGCCCTGACTCGGCCAAAGAACTAACAGGCAGAATGATCCGGGAATGTCTAGACAAATGCGGAAATCTTTCTGATATACGGGGATATTTTGAAAAATTCATTAAGGAAAATCTTTAATGCTTGCTGTTTTACTGACAATACTTAAGATCATTGGGATCATAGTTCTAAGCATAATTGCTTTGGTATTGATACTGGTCGCAATTGTTCTGTTTGTTCCGATCAGATATAAAATAGATGCAGATAAATCGCAGGGTTCCAATGCTTTTTTTGCAAAAGCAAATGTCAGTTTTTTGCTTCATATACTTTCGGCAAATGTTCGATATGAAGACGAAGCTGATATGAGTTTTAAAGTCTTCGGCATTAAAGTCTGGCCACGTCACAAGGCTGAAACAGAGGATCAGGGTAGAATTAAGTCCGAAAATGACCAACCGGTCTGCAAACCGGGGGATCGGACGGATGATTTTACGATAGACTGGAATGAAGATGATGCATCTTTTTCCGCTAAACCTTCTGATGATACCTCTGAGAATGGCTCGAGTGATGACGGATTCATCCAAAAGATGGAGAAGATCATTGAAGACATAGTCTCCAAATTCGAATCATTATCCGAAAAATATGATAAAATAAAAAAAGAGTATAGATTCTGGGACAAGATGATAAATGACACCCGGAACCGTAATGCGGCTCTTGTGTTGAAAAATCATCTGATCAGGCTTCTTAGGGTCATAAGGCCGAGAAAAGTCAAAGGATTTGTTCATTTCGGATTTGAAGATCCTGCAACATGCGGGAGAGTGCTTATGTATCTTTCAATGATATATCCGGCATTGCCGAGAAAACTTGTATTCGATCCCAGCTTTGAAGATACGGATATTTACGGGAATATTACTGTTAAAGGAAGGATTTATCTTATTGTATTTGCTGTTTGTCTGATTAGACTGTATTTTAACAAAGATATTAAGCGGATGTACAGATTATATAAAAAACATCAGAACAGATAGAAAAACAACTATCAATTTGGAGGATGATTATGGCAGAAAGTAGTTTTAATTCGGTTGTTAATTCATTGCTTAACGGGATGGAAGGTTTCCTGTCAAGTAAAACAGTTGTGGGAGAACCTGTGGTAGTAAAGGATACTATCTTAATACCGTTTGTTGATGTTTCGTTTGGAGTGGGGGCCGGAACATTTCGCGGTGATAAAAAAGATAACGGTGCCGGAGGTCTTACGGGCAAAATGACACCCACCGCGGTACTTGTTGTACAGAATAATTCCACCCGGGTAGTTTCCATTAAGAATCAGGACTCGATCACGAAGATCATTGATTTGGTTCCGGAGATAATGAACAAGATTACTTCCAGGAAAGAATCGGAACTGTCCGATGAGGAAGTGTTACAGGCAGCGAAGGATGCCGAAAACGAAGAATAGGATATTGAAGACAAAATAAAAGAACCTCCACAGAGGTTCTTTTATTTAAAGTAATCGGAATTATGCCCTTTCAACCTTGTCGGATTTCAAACATCTCGTACATACATGAAGAGTAGTTGGTGTTCCGCTAACCATACATTTAACACGCTTAACATTCGAATGGAAGATCCTGTTTGATCTTCTGTGTGAGTGGCTCACGTTATTTCCGAAGTGAACGCCTTTTCCGCATATATCACATTTAGCCATTTTGAAAAACCTCCTTTTAGACTTTTCGTATTCTATCAAATGTTTATATTCTTTGCAAGTAAAACTTTATAAGTCTTGTTGATTTTTTCTGTTTAATTTAATAATATTTGTGTGTATAATGCTTTAATGTAGACTTTAAAGGAATCCGATCATAAGGAGGTTTCATATGAAGGAAGCTTTGGCAACAGGTTCCGGCAATCTTATAATCGATGTTGATGTTGTAGCTCAGTATGCCGGCAGTGTAGCTGTTGAGTGTTTTGGAATAGTGGGAATGGCCGCGGTAAGTATGACTGACGGTATAGCTAAGATGCTTAAGAAGGAAAACCTGACAAGAGGAATAAATGTTGAAATGATTAATGATAAACTGACTCTTGATTTTCATGTCATTGTTAGTTACGGAGTCAATATCAGAGCAGTTGCTTCAAATCTTGTCAACAATGTTAAATACAAGGTGGAAGAGTACACCGGCTTTGAGATCGGCAAAATCAATGTTTTTGTTGAAGGTGTCCGGGTTATCGATTAAAGGAGGATGGTCTAGTGCAGTCAAATAAGATCGATGCCGGAACATTTTCAAAAATGTTTTTGTCCGGTGCGAGAAGGCTTGAAGCCGAAAAAGAGATTATTAATGAATTGAATGTTTTTCCGGTTCCTGACGGGGACACCGGTACAAATATGTCACTTACTATCATGTCGGCAGTAGGTGAAGTCGAAAATATATCGGATATGAATATGGCAACACTGTCCAAGGCCATTTCATCAGGTTCACTTCGCGGGGCGAGAGGTAATTCCGGTGTCATACTTTCCCAGTTATTCCGTGGATTTACAAAAATAATCAAAGACAAAGATGAGCTTGATATGGATATATTCACCCAGGCTCTTCAAAAAGCTGTTGAGACCGCTTATAAGGCTGTCATGAAGCCAAAAGAGGGTACTATACTTACGGTTGCGAAGGGAGTTGCCGAAAAGGCACAGGAGATTAACGGTTCGGCTGATGATTTCGATACATTTTTCAAGGAAATCATTTTTTACGGGGAAGATGTTCTTAAGAGAACACCTGATATGCTTCCGGTTCTTAAGGAAGCGGGTGTTGTTGATTCCGGCGGACAGGGTCTTATAGAGATTCTTAAAGGCGGATATGCTGCATATTCCGGTGAGGATGTTGATGAAATCTTTACAAGTTCAAAACCGGAAGGAATAACGGTAGCTCCGAAGGAGAAGATAATCACTTATGAAACATCTCTTGTGATTTTTAAAAGCAAATCATTCGGAGATGAAGATCTTGTGACACTTGAAGAGTATACGGATGCATACGGTACCGGAGCAAAAATCATTGATAAGGAGGAAAGCTTATCTATCTGCTTATATACGGATGAACCCGGAAGGATAATTTCCAAATGTCTCTCGTTCGGTTCTATAGACGATGTTATTGTTAAGCCCCGGGATAAGGATGAAATCGGAAACAAAGCAGAGCAGACGGAAGAAGATAATTGTAAAACTAACACGGAAGAGTTTAACAATCCGGAAGATTTACAGAGTACGTCGCCTTCTTCAATGAATTCATCCGATGAAGCAGTTGAGTCTGTAAACGAGACTAAAGAGCCCGAAAAAGATATGGGGTTTGTTGCAGTTTCATGCGGAAAAGGACTTGACGAGATATTTACAAGCCTTGGCGTTGATTATCTCATTACCGGAGGCCAGACAATGAATCCGTCTACCGACGATATGATAAATGCCATTAATAGAGTAAATGCCAAAACGGTGTTTATTCTTCCGAATAATAAGAATATCATTCTTGCGGCCAATCAGGCGCAGTATCTTGTTGAAGATAAGGAAATAATCGTAATTCCCACCAAGACAATACCTCAGGGAATAACCGCTCTTATAACCTATATGAATGACAGCACTCCTTCTGATAATGAGAATGCGATGAATGCTGCAATTCAGACAGTCAAAACAGGTCAGGTAACATATGCGGTAAGAGACACTTCGATAAACGGTCTTGATATCCAAAAAGGAAATATAATGGGTATAGGAGATCATGAGATACTTGCGGTTGGTAATGTAGTTGAAGATACGGCCATGGATATGCTCAATCGTATGGTAGATGATGAGTCAGAGGTAATCAGCATTTATTTCGGTGATGAAGTAGATGAAGAGATAGCGAATGATTTTGCTGCTGAGGTTGAGAAAAAATACCCGGATCTTTCCGTAGAACTTCATTTGGGCGGACAGCCTATATACTATTACATAATTTCTGTAGAATAATATGACCGAACTTAATGCTTTACATGGCATAGGTGAAAAAACAGCAAAACTTTACGGTAAGCTTGGAATAGATACCGTAGAGTCTGCTGTTTTTTACTTTCCCAAAGATTATATTAAATATGAATGTGTAACGCCACCGGAAGATTTCAAGTCGGACGTTGTGACAGTATTTGAGGCTGTTATTGTTAAAAGGCCGCTTGTAAGACGTGTAAAGAAACTATCGATAACAACCGTTACTTTAGCGGCAGCCAACATGCCTGTTTCGGCCACATGGTTTAATATGCCATATCTGGCCCAGAGCTTAAAGGTTGGATCGGCATATGTGTTCAGAGGAAAGCTGACGGTCAAAGGAGATCATTATCATATTGACCAGCCGCAGATTTTTACAAAAGAGCACTATGAAGAACTATCAGGACGCATTAACCCACTATATTCACTAACAAAGGGCTTAACAAATAATGCTGTTACATCAACAATTAAAAAGGCATTTGATTACCTCGAGGGGAATTATCGTGAAGAAGTATACCAGATGCATTTTCCCAAAGATGAGGAAAACCTGCGTAAAGCAAGAGAAAAGCTTGTATATGAAGAATTTCTTGCGTTTATCCTCAGAATCAGACTTATGAAGGCTGCGGAAGAGACCGTAAAGAATAATTTTGAGATTATTGAAGTTGCCGAATGTACAAGAATTATTGAAAAACTCCCTTACAGACTTACGGCATCACAGGAAAAAGTATGGGAAGAAATATGCCGGGATCTTTGCTCTCAAAGATCAATGAGGAGGCTGATTCAGGGAGATGTAGGGTCCGGTAAAACAATTCTTGCAACCCTTGCCGCTGTAATGGTGGCCGTTAACGGATATCAAAGTGCTATTATGGCACCTACGGAAATTCTTGCAAACCAGCATTATGAATATATAAAGGGACTTCTTGCCGAAATCCTTCCTGATATAAAGGTGGTTCTGCTTACCGGTGCTATGTCACAATCTTCCAGAAAAAATGTCTGTAAAATGATAGAAGATGGTGAAGCCCACATAATTATAGGTACTCATGCGCTGTTTTATGAAAAGGTTATATATAATAATCTTGCTCTTGTAGTCACCGATGAACAGCATCGCTTCGGAGTAGGTCAGAGAAGTCTGCTGACTTCCAAAAACAAAGAATCCAATTGTCATGTGCTCGTAATGAGCGCCACACCCATACCAAGAACCCTTGCCATAATAATGTACGGTGATCTTGACATTTCTGTTATTGATGAGGTTCCTGCCCACAGAAAACCTGTTAAGAATGCGGTCGTTGGTGAGTCTTACCGGAAGAAGGCATACGAATTCTTTGAGAAAGAGATTAATGCAGGACATCAGGTGTATGTTATATGTCCGCTTATTGAAGAAAGTGAGGGACTTGAGGCTAAAAATGTCACAGATACCGCAGGAGAACTAAATGATTATTACGAAGGACGGGTTAAAATCGGGATGCTTCACGGCAGAATGAGCGGTGAACAAAAGCAAAGGGTTATGGATTCATTTGCAAAAGGAGCTGTTGATATTCTTGTGTCTACTACTGTTGTTGAAGTCGGTGTAAACGTTCCTAATGCTACAGTAATGATGATAGAGGATGCTAACAGGTTCGGACTTGCCGCACTTCACCAGCTTCGCGGGAGAATAGGAAGAGGGGATGCCCAGTCCTACTGCATATTTATGACTTCGGGCAATGCCGAACAGAATAAGCGTCTTGAAATTCTAAAATCAACAAATGACGGATTCAAAATAGCTGAAGAGGATCTTAAACTTAGGGGACCGGGAGATATGTTCGGTCTGCGCCAGTCCGGAGATGTCAGATTTGTTCTTGCTGACATTTATACCGATGCCGCACTTCTCAAAAAAGCCTCGGATGAGGCAACGAAGATTATTGCATCCGACCCGACACTTGAGAAGCCTGAAAACAAAAGACTAAGGGATATTGTATATCAGAAGGGTGAGCTTACAGACGTAGCTTCATCAATGTAATACAACAAGTTGTGTTTTTGCGCTTGAAAAAACAACATATTGTGTTATAATTTACCGGATGGAGTATGTAATGATCGCGAGGGGCGGTCATTGTAAAATATAAGGGGTATTGTATGTCACCAAAATCAAATTATGATGAGAAGTCTATTACGGTTCTCGAGGGTCTGGACCCGGTCAGGGCGCGTCCGGGTATGTATATCGGAAGCACGACGACAAAAGGTCTCAATCATCTTATCTATGAGATTGTCGACAATTCAGTCGATGAACATTTAGCCGGTTTTTGCAACAGCATATGGGTTACTTTGGAGAGTGACGGCAGTGCTACCATAGAAGATAACGGACGTGGTATACCTGTGGGTATGCATGAAAAAGGTGTTAGTGCGGAACGTGTAGTATTTACGACCCTTCATGCCGGCGGGAAGTTTGATAATGAAGTATACAAAACAAGCGGAGGTCTGCACGGTGTCGGATCTTCGGTTGTGAACGCCCTTTCCGAATATCTTGATATTGAGATTAAACGTGACGGTAATGTTTACCATGACCGGTACTCACGAGGTATTCCCGTAATAGAACTTGAAAAGGGGTTACTTCCCGTTATCGGAAAGGCAAGAAACACCGGCACAAAGATTAATTTTATGCCTGACGGGGAAATATTCGAAAAGACCCGATTCAAAGAAGAGGATATCAAGTCAAGACTTCATGAAACTGCATATCTTAATCCTGAACTTACGATTTTTTACTGTGACAAAAGAGTTACTCCCAACGAAAAGGAAGAATTTCATGAGCCGGACGGCATTATAGGCTTTATCAAAGATATTAATAATAACAAAGAACCTGTTTGCGAACCTGTATACTTTAGCGGGAATTGTGACGGTATCAATGTTGAGATCGCGTTTCAGTATGTTAATGAGTTTCATGAGATTGTTCTTGGCTTTTGTAACAATATATACAATTCCGAAGGCGGAACACATCTCACCGGTTTTAAAACAATGTTCACCAATGTGATGAATAATTATGCAAGAGAACTGGGTATACTCAAAGATAAGGACCAGAATTATACAGGTGCGGATATACGTAACGGTATGACTGCGATTGTATCGATCAAACATCCTGATCCGCGTTTTGAAGGCCAGACCAAGACAAAACTTGATAATCAGGATGCTGCCAAAGCTGTTTCAAAGATAACCGGTGATGAGCTGCCACATTACTTCGACAGGAATCTTGAGGCTTTAAAAGCGGTACTGGCCTGTGCGGAGAAAGCCGCAAAGATAAGAAAGAGTGAAGAGAAAGCCAAGACCAACATGCTTACCAAGCAGAAATATTCTTTTGATTCGAACGGTAAGCTTGCTAATTGTGAGAGTAAAGATCCCAAGAAGTGTGAAATATTCATAGTTGAGGGTGATTCTGCCGGGGGAAGCGCCAAAACAGCGCGAAACAGGAATTATCAAGCCATACTTCCCATAAGAGGTAAGATTCTTAATGTTGAAAAAGCAAGCATAGATAAAGTATTGGCAAATGCCGAGATCAAAACGATGATCAATGCTTTCGGCTGTGGCTTTTCGGAAGGTTACGGGAATGATTTTGACATTGAAAAACTCCGGTATGACAAGATTATTATCATGGCAGATGCTGATGTTGATGG
>DGUG01000029.1 GCA_002394535.1 Lachnospiraceae bacterium UBA4316 | reverse complement strand
ATCAGTGTACTTCCCATGCCCTTTACCATTGACGGCGAGGATTATTTCGAAGATATCAATCTTACTCAGGATGAATTCTATGCAAAGCTAATGAACGACAGCAAGGTTATGACTTCGCAGCCCAACCCCGAAGATGTGACCGCCTGCTGGGATGAGGCTTTAAAAACATACGATGAGATTGTCTATATACCTATGTCAAGCGGACTGTCAGGCTCAACACAGACAGCCACGGTACTTTCGGAAGATTATGACGGAAGGGTTCATGTGGTTGACAACCGACGGATATCCGTGACACAGCTTCAGTCTGTATATGATGCCATGCAAATGGCTTCAATGGGATATTCGGGTGAGCGTATCAAAAAAAGGCTTGAGGATGATAGTCTTGACTCCTCAATATATATAATGGTCGACACTCTTAAATACTTAAGAGCCGGCGGAAGGCTGACTCCTGCTGTTGCGGCTCTTGGAACTATACTTAAGATCAAGCCGGTTCTCCAGATACAGGGGGACAAACTTGATACATTCTCTCTTGCACGCACACACGCACAGGCCAAGACTATTATGATGAATCAGATAGCCAAGGATATCGTTGGAAGGTTTGGCGGCAGTGCATCCGGAAAAGGTGTCAGGCTCTATGTGGCATATTCATATGACAGGGAGGCCGCAGAAATATTTACCGATGAAGTCAAACAGCACTTCCCCGATACCGAACCCCAGGCCTATGCCCTCTCTCTTTCGGTAAGCTGTCATATAGGTCCCGGCTCGATCGCGATAGCCTGTTCAAAGATGGAGTCTTACTAAAGATAAATCCTAATTATCCCCAGAACTCCTCCAGGCTCTCGGCTATATCATCCACGCGGCATGTTGTATAATTATTCCACTCACGCGGAAACAGACGTGTATAATCCCGTTCCAGAAATCGTTCGTCAAGGAGCGCTACAACTCCCATGTCTTCTTCCGTCCTGATAACTCTTCCCGCTGCCTGAAGCACTTTATTCATTCCGGGATACCGGTATGCATAAGCAAATCCGTCAAGTCCCATATCGTCATAGCATCTCTTCAAAAGATTCCTTTCAGCGCATACCATGGGAAGTCCGGTTCCGATAATTATTGCGCCGATAAGCGCGTCGTTCTTTAAGTCGATTCCTTCGGAGAAAATCCCGCCGAGAACGCAGAAGCCCAGGAGTGCCGTGTCTCTGATTCCGGAGGAGAATCGCGACAGAAATTCCTCACGCTCGCTCTCCGACATCTGCGGCTCCTGAACCATAACTTCCTGAAACTGCGGATCATAATATCTGCTCATAAATATCTCATATACGCTGGACAGCATGGCAAATGACGGGAAAAAGACCATATAATTACCCTCTTTTGCAGATGATACGGCAGATATGTATGACGCCATTCTGTCATATTCACTGTCACCTCTTCTTGTATATTTGCTTGTAACGTCTCTTGCCACAAGAAGGGCTCTTCTTGCGGGATCAAATACGGATCGGGCATAAACCGCCGGATCAGAATCATCTGCTCCGAGTATCATTCTGTAATAGTCGATAGGAAGCAGCGTGGCAGAAAAAAACACGGTAAACTTTGCTTTATCGGTGCATGCCCTGACACGCTTTGCGGGATTGGCACACATAAGATGCGCCCCGAAATTACCGCCATCCTCATGCCTTGTATATAGAACATAGTCCTTTGAATTCAGGTTTTCGTATATGTTAAGGAAATGTCTTAAATTGAAATAAAAGTCAAGAACCTCTTCCGAGTGTTCGAAGTGTTCCCTGTCATCAAGAAACTGCTCGATCCTGCCGTTAAGTCTCAGCAGCTGATTGACCAGAGCGTCAAAACTGTCAACTACTTTTACATCCTCACATTCACGCTTTAACGCAAGCATCTGCTTGTTACAGCTCTCAAGTGATCTTGCAAGGCGCGGGTCTACACCGCTTACCAGACGTTTCAGATCGAGTATATCCTCTTTTACAAGGTCTGCCGAATACATCTTCATCGCCCGCTCCGTAAGGTTATGTGCCTCATCGATCAGGAACAGATAGTCTCCCGACGCTCCCTCTCCGAAAAATCTCCGAAGATAGACATTCGGATCAAAAACATAATTGTAATCACATATGACCATATCGGAAAACAGCGACATATCCAGCGAAAACTCAAAGGGACACACCATATGCTTTTGGGAGTACTTAACAATATTATCCCTTGAAAAATCATCCTCGTTTGTAAGCAGGTCATACATTGCATCGTTTATCCTGTCAAAATGACCTTTTGCAAAAGGGCAGTCATCAGGATTACATTCACATTTCTCAAGGGGACATATTTTTTCTTTCGCAGTAAGCGTTACTGATTTGAGGCGAAGCTTACGGGATTCGGTGGATGCGTCAGACTCCTTATTTTCCCGGTATCGCAGCACATTCAGGCAGTCTGCCGCAACCGTTCTTGTTATGGTTTTGGCAGTCAGATAAAATATCTTATCTGCCTTGCCTGCCGCAACAGCTTTTAATGACGGATAGATGTTGGCGATCGTCTTGCCGACTCCTGTCGGAGCCATGACAAACAGACGCTCTTTTTTGACTATTGAGCTGTACACCTGTGCCATGAGTTCGCGCTGGCCGTTTCTGTACTCATACGGAAACTCCATTGTCTCAATGCTCATGTTTCTGATTTTCTTCCAGCCCGTTTCAAAATCGGCCCACCTTATGTAGGCCTTCATAAGCGTTTTAAACCATGCGGTTATCTCATCTGCCGAATATACACTGTCAAAATACCTTATCTCCTTTGTCTCGGTATTGCAGTATGTCATCCTAACACCCACAGCCGGAAGATGTGCAAATGCCGCCACAATGTATGCATAGCATTTAGCCTGGGCCAGATGGACATTCTCGGGCGCTTTTATCTTCTCAAGATCACGGTATGTGGTCTTGATCTCGTCAATAACCACAAGTCCCTTAAGGTCCTGCGTATCTTCCATATACGAAAGAGCCGGTGTAAGATCACTTACATCGAATGTCCCGGCATCATCCGAGCTCATATCCAGATCAGCTGTAATGTTTTGGGAATCCTCAAGAAATGAAATATTAATATCAGAGTGTGACTGCGGAATAATGATCCCGTCCGCCCTTCCGTCCAAAACGATCTCTACATCCACACGCTCTATAATACAGGAAAGATACACCTCTGCATGATAACCTGCTCCCATGCGTCGCTGTATCATTCTGTGAATGTTGGCTCCTTCAAGCATGACCTCGGGACCGGAAGATGCCCTCCGGCGGTTGTCAATATTGCCGCTTCGCATAATAAATTCCACAAGTGAGCGAACGGAAATATGAATCTGTGAGATCATGGAGTCTGTCAACTACAGTGCCTCTTGAATTTTATTTAGAATATCGGAGTACATGGCAACCATTTCGTCATTATGTGTCCTGACAAAATCCTCATCGCCGTCTGCAGCGGCAAGCTCAAGTGACTTTGCCTTCTCCGACAGCTCAACCGCTCCTATCGTAAGTGAAGTTGATTTGATTGCGTGTGCAACAATACGGTAATTCGCAAGATCACCTGCCTCATAATATCCGGCAAGTTCAGCGCGTCTGTCTTCTTCAAGGTAACCCTCGATCACCTCGCGGTATATTTCCTCATCGCCTCCGCAATACTCAAGCCCTGTATCCTGATTCAGAAAATCAAAACCTTCCATATTTTTCCCCTTTACACCTATAAAAATCACATTTTGTCAATAAAGTAATAATAATGTCCGCCGTATGAAAAATCAACACAAACTTTCCACATATCTTACCGAGCCCATGGCATCCTTCGAATAAGCATCGGCGCCTATCTTATCGGCATACTCCTGGGTCAGAACCGCGCCTCCCACCATAACCTTGCACCATTTTGCCTTCTCGTGTATCAGTTTGATTGTCTCCTCCATGGCCGGAAC
>DGUG01000216.1 GCA_002394535.1 Lachnospiraceae bacterium UBA4316 | reverse complement strand
GCAAACTTCTTCTTCTCAAATTCTACGGGGCAGATCTCATTATGAACATCCGGAGCCGCTTTGATAAAGGCCTCCACCTGAGCGTTAAATTCATCCCGCTGGCTCTCCTCCGCCGTATAGTCAAATACTCTCAAGTTCTCTCTTGTAAATATAAGCGCTGCCGTTTTCTGAAGATTGCTCTTCAATTCATCAAACCTGTTGTCAAAGTCCGACTCAATATCCTCGATCAGTCTGTAAAAATCTATTCCACCCATTTTCTCGCTGATCATTTCCTGCTTTGATATACCCGAAAGGGCCCTGTGCATCGCAACAGCATGTCCACTGCTCATCATTGCGGCGGAAAGCCTTGATTTTAGCATACATATAAGATCATACATCCGCTTCCTGTCGGAAAAATCGGATGTGTAGATAATCTCTTTGATGATGTCAAATGCAAATGGAAGCTTGTTGTAGAATATCTTTGCTTTCATTTCGAAATAATGCAGAAACTTATCGGGATCGTTTACATCCGTGTACATACCGGTTCCGGCCGAAACTCCTCCGGTGTTAAGGAATATCTCGTTTGCAAGATCCGCATAACTGTAATGCTCTGTATTAACGAGACCGAGAACGGCTTTTAATATTCCGGCATACGGAAGCATCTCAGAGGTTACCTTGTCAAGGTCGAATGCAATATATAAGTATCCGATGCCGTTTGTAAATACATTATGGTACAGAACGTCGCAGCCATCCGTATTGCTTATTTCGTTAACAAAATCCTCTGCTTCCTTTTTAATGTCCGATATTTTCAAAAGAGGAATACATTTAAGAATTTCTTCCGAATCCTCTTCTTCCTGGTAAGCATGAAGAGCTTTTGTATCCTCATACAGTCTCTTCACCTCATCCGCATTCATACCTTCCTTGAGGGAGCGCATTTTTGCTTCAAGCTCTTTGTCCTTTTTGGCTGTAAGACCTTTAACCGGAAGCAGACTTACAGTAGATGCGTGCTTATTGTCAAGCAGATACTCTTTTACAAGATTTTCAAAATAGTCGGTCTCAATCTGCTGCCTTAAAAATGAATACGTGTCCAGTGCTTCAATATGTACAAAGGGAAGTGAATCATCGTACAGCCATGAATCAAGGGCGGTAAGCCCGTACATAAGTCCCTTCGGATAATGACCGAAGTCAGCCTCGCGGAACCTGAATTCATTAATATTAAGGCCCGCAAGCAGCGCTTTTTTATCAAATCCGTCATTTACCACATCACTAAGAACTCCTCTGATGATATCAAGGAATTTCTCCTTGTTCTCAATATCCGAGTTCTTGATTATAATCGAAAAATACGGCTGGTATACACCGTTTTCAAATGTCGACTGCACATCCTTACAAATCCCCGCATCAAGGAGTGCCTGCTTGAGCACAGCTCCCGGAGATGATAAAAGGGCGTATTCAAGTATCTGAAAAGCAATATAGAGTTTGGGATCAAGGCTCGTTGACAATACGGCATTGTACGACAGATACGTATTCTGCTCTTCGCTTTCATCGTTCGTTATTGGGTATTCTTTTGTAACATCACTGACCTTGTCGAATTTCTTCTGAAGACGTACCGCGGAATCAATTTCAAGCCTGTCATATGCAGACAGATACTCTTTGTCTATATAATCAAGTCTTTCTTCGAAATCCATATTCCCGTACAGATAAATATAACTGTTGGACGGATGATAATATCTTCTGTGAAAATCAAGGAATTGTTCATACGTAAGTGACGGTATCACGTCAGGATCCCCTCCTGACTCCACACCGTAGCATGTATCCGGAAACAGAGAATCAAAAATCGCACGGGATAGCATATCATCAGGCGATGAGAATGCACCCTTCATCTCCGAATAAACCACACCGTTGATAGTTATGGGGCCGTTTTCTTCCTCTAATTCGTAATGCCATCCCTCCTGCTTGAATATCTGCTCCCTTTCATAAATATTAGGGTGAAATACGGCATCAAGATATACATCACAAAGGTTTTTAAAATCCTGATCGTTGCAGCTTGCAACCGGATATACCGTTTTATCGGGATAAGTCATTGCATTTAGAAAGGTATTAAGAGAGCCCTTTGCCAATTCAACAAAGGGATCCTTTGCCGGATACTTTTTGGACCCGCACAGAACCGAGTGTTCAATTATATGCGGTACTCCCGTAGAATCTTCGGGTGGTGTACGAAATCCCACATAAAATACTTTGTTATCATCGTCATTTTCTATACATACAACCCTGGCTCCGGTCTTTTTATGCCGGAGGAGATATCCTGTTGAATTGATATCTTTGAGTTCCTCGGTGGAAATAAGGTCATATGCGTTGATGTTGGATATGCTCATTGTATTTCAAACTCCAATCTTAATCTAATGAGTGTAGACAGGTTCCTCCCACTTTGTGGGTCCCTCCTATCTACAATACATGTTTATGTGTAAAAAGATGTTCGTTGCAGTACTCATAATTACCATTACATTTTGAGCAGAACCGGAACTCAAGATTATCCCCGTCCCTTTCCGTTCTGCCGCAAATGGCACATTTATGTTTGGTAATTGCGCCACCTCTTGCGGTTGAATAGCCATCTGCCGCGCTCCTGCTTCCAGCCTGATTCATTGCATCCCGAAAAGCCTTTCTTCTGTACATCTCTTTCGGAGAAACTCTTTTATAATTGCGTGTTGACAGGAAGAAAACGATAAAATTAAGCAGACTCATAACTATCGCGATCCTGCCCGCCGTACCGCTTGTTATAAACTGGTATGCAAGGATAGCCGCATCTATATATGCCATCCATTTCATCTTGACCGGGATAACAAAAAACAGAAGCACCTGAACGTCGGGATACGTTGCCGCAAATGCCAGAAAAATAGAAAGGTTGATATAGTATGTGGAAAAGCCCGAGCTTACGAGATATCCGGAAGTAACACCATCAAGACCGTTTGCCGTACTGATCGCGTATAATACAACTGCTCCTAAAACAGTAAATACTATGCCCGAAAAAATATAGACATTGTATCTGAAGGCTCCCCATGTTCTCTCAAGTGCTGATCCGATCTGATAATAAAAATACAGCATTATTATCGTAAATATATCAATAGTGCTCGGCGGTACAAGAATCCATGTTATGATTCTCCAAACCTGTCCGCGCGCTATATAATAAGGATTAAGGCTTATGAATTCCACCGATCCCGTAAGGACGAGCACATATCCGATAATGTATGCAATTATTATATACAGAGACAGGTTCGTTATCGCATACTTACCGAACTTTCTCTCCAGTTTGTTTAACAGACCAGTCATAGTATCCCACACCTTTATATAATCCTTGTCAGTATACCATTTATACCGTGAAATGTAAAACTTAAGTATCGCCGTCATTTAAGCCGCGTATGGGGATTCTGTTGAAAAAAAAAAATAAACCCGTTATAATACCTCTCTGTCAATATACATAATAATAAGGAAATAATATGGCAAATAAATACAATCTCGGAATAGATATAGGTTCCACTACTGTAAAGATTGCAATTCTTGACTCTGACGACAACCTGGTTTTTTCCGACTACAAAAGGCATTTTGCCGACATACAGAACACATTACGAACGCTTTTATCACAGGCAAGAGAAGAACTGGGAAGCATTACACTTCACCCGATAATCACCGGAAGCGGCGGACTCACTCTTGCAAATCACATGAAAATTCCCTTTGTTCAGGAAGTTATATGTGTATCAACTGCCCTGTCAAAAATCGCACCACTTACGGATGTGGCTATAGAACTGGGCGGTGAAGATGCAAAAATAATCTACTTCGAGGACGGTAATATCGAACAGCGCATGAACGGTATATGCGCCGGCGGTACAGGTTCGTTCATTGACCAGATGGCTTCGCTTTTAATGACTGACTCATCCGGGCTTAACGAATATGCAAAGAGCTATCACAGCCTCTATACTATTGCCGCAAGGTGCGGTGTTTTCGCCAAGTCGGATATTCAACCCCTCATTAATGACGGGGCAACAAAAGAAGATCTGGCAGCATCCATCTTTCAGGCTGTAGTTAATCAGACTATTTCAGGCCTTGCATGCGGTAAACCCATAAGGGGTCATGTGGCATTTTTAGGTGGACCTCTTCACTTCCTGTCCGAACTGACGGGCGCATTTATAAGAACCCTTGAACTTGACGAGGAGCATACATTCATTCCCGAGAACTCACATCTGTTCGCGGCCATGGGTGCTGCTTTTAACAGCCGCGAAGATTCTTTTGTTGATATAGACGATCTTATTTCATTACTTGACGGCAAAATCAAAATGGAATTTGAAGTCGCCCGTATGGACCCTCTGTTTCAAAACGAAAGCGAATATAATGATTTTGTTGCAAGGCATTCCAAAGCCAAAGTCACAACAAAACCGCTGGCAGATTACCACGATGTAAGCTTTCTCGGTATAGATGCGGGTTCAACCACAACAAAGGCCGCACTTATTGATAAGGACGGTAATCTGTTGTATTCGTTTTACGACAACAATAACGGAAGCCCTCTCGCAACATCAATTAGGGCTGTAAAGGATATATATTCAAAGCTTCCTTCCGATGCGGTTATTGCCCACAGCTGTTCCACCGGATACGGGGAGGCACTTATCAAGGCTGCTCTTATGCTTGATGAAGGAGAGGTTGAAACGATCTCCCACTACTATGCTGCCGCTTTCTTTGAGCCTGATGTGGACTGCATACTCGATATCGGCGGCCAGGATATGAAGTGTATCCGTATCAAAAATCATGCCGTTGACAACGTACTTCTAAACGAAGCCTGCTCCAGCGGATGCGGTTCATTTATCGAGACTTTTGCCAGAAGTCTTGATTATTCGGTTTCAGATTTTGCCAAGGCCGCACTTTTTGCAAAACATCCCATAGATCTCGGAACAAGATGCACCGTATTTATGAATTCCAAGGTTAAACAGGCTCAGAAGGAAGGAGCCGATGTTTCTGATATTTCCGCAGGGCTTGCGTATTCTGTTATCAAAAATGCCCTGTTTAAAGTTATTAAGGTTTCGGATGCCAAAGCTCTCGGCAAAAAAATTGTTGTTCAGGGAGGAACCTTTTATAACGATGCCGTTCTGCGGTCTCTCGAAAAGATATCGGATGTGGAAGTAATCCGTCCCGACATCGCCGGAATAATGGGTGCATTCGGCGCTGCACTTATCGCAAGGGAGCGCTACGAAGATAACAAAGAAACATCAATGCTGTCGCTTGATAAAATCAATGCATTTACGTTTGAGACCTCAATGGCCAAATGCAAAGGCTGCACAAACAGCTGCCGGCTTACAATCAACAAGTTTCCCGGCGGCAGACAGTTCATATCGGGAAACAGATGCGAGCGCGGTATCGGAAAGGTTAAGAATGAAGAGAACCTCCCCAACCTTTATGAATACAAACTCCACCGACTGTTCGACTACGAGCCCCTTCCCGCTGCAGAAGCTAAACGCGGAGTTATCGGTGTACCCCGGGTTCTTAATATGTACGAGAACTATCCCTTCTGGTTCACATTCCTGACAAAGCTTGGATACTCCGTTGTTCTGTCACCTATCAGTTCACACAGGATTTATGAACTCGGAATCGAATCAATACCGAGTGAATCAGAATGCTACCCGGCCAAACTTGCACACGGGCATATCATGTGGCTCATAAAAAAGGGGGTTCCCCTTATTTTCTATCCCAGTGTATTCTATGAGCGTAACGAATTCCCCAAGGCAAGCAATCACTATAACTGCCCTATAGTTACATCATACAGCGAAAATATCAAAAATAATGTCGAGGAAATCTGCCGGGGAGAGGTTGAATTTCACAATCCGTTCCTTGCGTTCTCAACATTCGAGATTGCAGCCAAAGGACTTATTGCCGCATTCCCTGACATCCCGGCCGATGAAGTTTACTATGCGGCTAAGGCCGGCTGGGAAGAGCTTGACAATGCCAGAAGCGATATTCAGAACAAGGGCGAAGAAGTACTTAGATTCCTTGAGAGTACAGGAAGAAGCGGGATTGTCCTTGCCGGACGTCCCTATCATATCGATCCGGAGATAAACCATGGTATTCCCGAAATGATTAATTCATACGGGCTGGCGGTTCTCACCGAAGATTCATTATCTCACCTTGCCGAGGTTGAACGTCCCACTATTGTTTCCGATCAGTGGATGTATCATTCAAGACTGTATGCCGCAGCAACATATGTAAAAACCCGCGATGATATCGAGCTTGTACAGCTTAATTCTTTCGGGTGCGGTCTTGATGCTGTAACTACCGATCAGGTAAACGATATATTAAGCTCAGGCGATAAAATATACACCTGCCTGAAGATTGATGAAGTTAACAACCTCGGTGCGGCAAGGATCAGGATACGTTCGCTTCTTGCCGCAATCAAAATCAGACGCCGTAAAAAAGAGGCAAGAAAGATTCAATCATCTGCATATAATCGCGTACTTTACACGCGTCAGATGTACGATGATAAATATACGATACTTTGTCCGCAGATGTCACCAATACATTTTGATCTGCTGCAAAGTGCTTTTACCGCAGAGGGATATAATCTTATAGTTCTTAATAATTCAAACAGGGCTGCAATTGATATGGGACTACAGTTCGTTAATAACGATGCCTGTTATCCATCCCTTATTGTTGTCGGTCAGATAATGGATGCGATCCTGTCCGGACAATACGATACCGATCACCTTGCTGTCATCATGAGCCAGACCGGCGGTGGGTGCCGGGCTACTAATTATATCGGTTTTATAAGGAGAGCTCTTGCAAAAGCCGGATATGAGCATATACCGGTAATATCGCTTAACCTCTCAAAACTCGAATCTAATCCGGGATTTAAAATTACACCCAAATTCCTCCTTCGCGGAATCTGTGCGGCGGCAATAGGTGATATATTTATGAGATGTCTGTACAGAATGAGACCTTATGAACTTGTACCGGGATCGGCAGATGCGCTTCACCAAAAATGGGTAAAACCATGCTGTGAATTTGTTCAGTCGGATCACATATCAATACCTACTTTCTACAGACTATGCAAGCGTATTGTCAGGGATTTTGATGCTCTTCCTATCGACGAGAGCATACGAAAACCCCGGGTGGGAATTGTTGGCGAGATACTTGTCAAGTTCTCTCCCACCGCTAACAATGACCTTGTTAATCTTCTTGAGAGTGAAGGCGCAGAGGCCGTAATGCCCGATCTCCTTGATTTTCTGCAGTATTGCTTCTATAACCAGAAATACAAAGCCGATCACTTGGGCACCAAAATGAGTACTGCTGCTATAGCTTCGGTTGGAATATGGGCAATCGAGCGTGTAAGAGGAGCATCAGTAAAGGCTCTTCGTGAGAGCAAACACTTTGTTCCGCCTGTTCATATCAAAACACTTGCCGAATACGCCAAGTCCATCGTCGATATCGGAAATCAGACAGGCGAGGGATGGTTTTTGACCGGAGAAATGATGGAACTAATTCACAATGATGTGCTAAACATTGTATGCACCCAGCCTTTCGGGTGTCTGCCCAATCACGTTGTAGGTAAGGGAGTCATAAAAGCTATAAGACGGGAATACAGAAAAGCAAATATAGTTGCTATAGATTACGATCCGGGTGCAAGCGAAGTCAATCAGCTAAACCGTATCAAACTGATGCTTTCAACAGCATTCAAGAATATGGAATAAAAATAAGCGGTCACCTGATGGTGACCGCATCTCTTATCCCGACGCGCAGTTTATTAAACAACTGTCCTATCCTTTCAAAATCCTCAAACAGTATTGCCTCTTCAAGTTCGGAGGAAAGATCCGAAATATCGTTTAGTCCGAGCTTCCTGCTTCCCTTTTCGATTCCCTTAACACAGTACCCAAGCATCTCATATTTACGGTCTATATACATCTTTTCGGCATCTCCGACCAGAGTATTCAACTCGTTGTACTGCGCAGAGAACATGTTATCGATCTTAACATCTTCTGATTTTTCCTCTTCAAGTCTTACCCACAGCCAACGCGTAAGAACGGAGTTAAGCCCCCTTCTTGACACAGGTTTCTCAAGATAGTCATTAAATCCCGCCTCAAGGAATCCCGTAAACACATCATTAATATCTTCTGTAGTAGTAAAGACTATAGGAACATCCTTGTAACTGCCGCCATCAGCATTTCGTATATTTGTAACTATTTCAGCCCCTTTTCCATTCTCCATTTCATATGAAACGAATATAATATCGAATGTGTGATTACAAACCTGCTCAAGAGCATCTCTTCCGCTTACAGATCTTGTAATTGTCATCTCATAAGGTTTAAGTATACGTTGAAATACATTTAGAAACAGAATATCATCATCAACAATAAGAACACGGACACCCCTTGTAATCCTGACAGCATTCTTGATCATTTCCTCTCCGTTATCTTCGGTCAGATCACTGACGAGGTTTTCTGTTTTTTCAAATTCCTCCATGTTATAGACAAAAACAATAGTTGCAAGAATATCTCCGAAAGAATCAAGCTTATGATTGACAACCATATTTACATGGCGTCCGTTAGCAGGATAGTCCGCACTCAGACCGAAAGCAGTCTCATCCTTATCCTGATATATTTGTGAATATGCACTTTGGGAAAACTTAAACACGTCATTAAGTTTTCGTCCCAGAAATTCGTCTCCGAGCATCTGTGACAAAACCTCAGCTCTTTTATTCTGAAATACAATCTTCAGCTGATTATCCAGAATAAAAACAACATCTGTTCTCCCTTTATCAAATTCCTTTTCAAAATGCTTCGGAGATAATGTTATCGAATCATGATAAACGAGGAGCTTTCTCATTATGATAAGAGAAACAAGACTGAAGAATATCACAATCGGAAAGTACGGCAGTCCATACACAATTATAAACTGTTCTGCAATAAATCCTGCCGCTGAAAATGCATAAACAAGAAGGAGTAACATAAGATCGTGTTTTTCGCTCTTACGATATACTGCCGCTCCTTTATATACTATAAAGGTTATCAATATTACAACGTAAATAATGTAATATATAAAGTATAGCGCTTTATGCCAGGGGGCCGAAGGTTCAAAATATACCCCGAACATGCTGACCGAAAGCTGTCCCCCCTGCATCATCGAATCTATAAAGAAAAGTGTTACCGCCGAATATGACACAGCTGTAATGAATGTCGAGATATATTTTTTATCGACATCCACCATATCTTCGGTAAGAAATATAGTTTCGCCCATTACAAGAACTCTTAAAAATCTATCAAGTGCATACAAAATGAAGCCAAAAGAATTCGGGTATATTATGACAAGAACCAATGCAACAACCGTCATGGCAGCCACAGAAAATGCGAGAACCATATAACGCATCCTGCTCTTATTCGAGACAGCCACAGGTGCATAAGCAAAATATTGCGAAACAGCCATAAGTCCGGCAATTGCAACAAGTCCCATCGCAATTATCGTTCCCATTTTCTACCTCCAGGAAAAAATCTCACTTATTCTTTCAAGACTCTCTTCCATCTTATCCGAAAGCTTTCCCTCCGGATTAAAAGCAAGAAGAAATCTTCCTTTCTTTTTGATATTGTCCGTATCCCGGCGAATCTCTTCTTTGAGTGCCTCATACTTGACAACTATCTCATTATCAATGGCAAATCTTCTGACTTTACCCACAACGTTAAATGAGTAACAAAGATCTATGATCAATATGCCATAAAACATACCTACTACAAAAGTAAACGCAATATTATCCGCAAACCATTTTACAAGCTTTATGACATACTGCTGGATAAAAAAGTAATACACTGCCGCAAGGACTGTCCAAATAAGCGAAAACTTGAGACATATTATCCCACCGATATTAAACCTTTCATTGGAATAATCCCAAAGTTTAACTTTCAGCCCCTTAATAAATATGAGCCCGGCAATAAACTCTATAACAGTCATCATAACGCCCATGGCAAGTATGGCAACCGTTATTTCTTTCGCCTCAAGTCTTACGGTTATACCCCTCCCCACAAAAGGAAGCAGCGACATCACAAAAAGTGCAACAAGCCCAAACCCGTACAACGGAAGGCACGGGCCTGTGAGAAAGCCGGGATTGATCCATTTCCTCTGTGGATTAGCCGTCGATATAAATCTTCTGAAAAAAAGTTCAATAGTCCATCCGAATGTACTTCCGACCATGAACAAAAAAGTAATTATCAGAAACCCGGCCTCAAATTTTGTCAAATAATCCATAGTCTATCTTCCATTCCCCATAATTCTTATCACAGTCCGTAAAATTCTTCAATAAGACTACAACACCGTCCCATCGGATCAGATTTCATGTCTATCCAGATTATATCATTACGCTTGCGGAACCATGTCATCTGTTCCTTGGCAAGATGCCTTATCTCCATATACAGTTTGTTGTAAAAGCTGTCGTAATCCTCAAATTCTCCGCGCAGATACATGAGTATATATCTGTATTCAAGACCGAGTTTATAGAGAAAATCATCGGTAGCACCTTTCTTACGAAGCCCTTCAACCTCTTCTATCATACCTTCATTAAGACGCTTATCAAGCCTTATCTTTATTCTCTCGTAAAGTTCTTCCCTTGGCCATGTAACACCTATTATAAGGCTCTCATACCGCGGATTGTTCCGTCTTTCCTTCAGTTCTCCGGCAAGTGCTTTTTCTGCTGCTCTTTCGAGCCTTCTCTTATTATCAAGGTCAAGTTTATCAAGTGCCTCCGGGTTATATTCTTTGATAATTTCTATCAGTTCATCGGATGATTTTTGTTCTATGTTCCTACGGATGTCCATATCAGGTGCGGGTCCCGAAAGATCGTACCCGTCAACAACAGCATTTACATACAGACCGGTTCCGCCCACCAGAAAAGCTTTATGCCCCCCATCAAGTGTCTCGTCTATCGCACTGTATGCCATCTTCTGAAAATGCGACAGTGAAAAGAAATCATTGGGCTCGGCAACATCTATAAGATAATGTTTGACACCTTTCATTTCTTCGGCAGTGACTTTCCCCGACCCGAGATCCAGACCTTTATATACCTGCCTTGAATCCGCGGAAGTGATCCACGCATCATAATGACGGGCAAGTTCTATACCAAGTCCGCTTTTTCCGGAGGCGTTTGTCCCTGTAATGCATACAAGCTTATTCATCCGATATTTTCCTTATTACCTCATCGGGTGACATTGAATTCTCTTTTGCGATTTTTGAAATATCGTCATACTCGTATTTTTTTCTGGTAACTCCGTAGCCTTCGGATATTTTGACACCCACCTTTCCAAAAGATGTATCAATCTTATCACATCTTCGCGTGAGGGTATATCTGTTAAACTTATTCTGCCGTATACCGATAGTTGTTGTATATTTGAACATCAGGGAAACAAACTTTTCTGTGTCCGTATCTTTACACATAACGGTTATCATTAACCCGGGACGTGATTTTTTCATCCCTATGGGAATTGTGTAAACATCTGCCGCACCTTCTTCAAGTAATCTCTGAGTTGCAAATCCGACGGCCTCGGGAGTCATATCGTCAACGTTACATGACAGTTCTGTGATACTGTCGTTATCTCCTCCCGATGTTCCAAGAGATGCTCTTATGCAGTTTGCTGTCTCAAAATCCTTGCTTCCCATTCCGTAGCCGATTTTACTGATCTTCATTTCCGGCATCCGTGTAAACTCATCTACAAAAAACTTAACAAGAGCCGCCCCTGTCGGAGTGCACAACTCCCCTTCAGTATTCCCTGCATAGCACGGGATTCCCATCAGAATATTGGCCGTTGCGGGCGCCGGAACCGGAAGTATTCCGTGAGCGCACTTCACTTTTCCGAAACCGGTGCACACAGGTGTAGCATAGATCCTGTCAACATCAAGCATCTCCAGAAGAATACATACTGCGGTTACATCACAAACCGCATCCATTGCCCCGACCTCATGGAAATGAACAAGTTCAACACTCTCGCCGTGAACCCTGCTCTCTGCCTCGGCTATAATATTATATACACTTAATGCATTCTTTTTTACATTTTCGGAAACCGGCATATCTGAAATAATATGGCTTATCTCATGCATCCCGCTATGTGAATGGTCATGTTCATGATGATGCCCGTGATCGTGATGATGCTCATGATCGTGATGGTGTTCGTGATCATGATGGTGTCCATGATCATGTTCTCC
>DGUG01000181.1 GCA_002394535.1 Lachnospiraceae bacterium UBA4316 | reverse complement strand
CTCATATATCCCGCGAAAATTCATCTGCGAAAGCATTCTCGCGGTATAAGTAACGTGACTTTCCATACTGCGTCTCTCATCATCCGTCAGCGTCCCTTTTCTGACAGTTACTGCCTCAAGTTCTTCATCGGTAAGCAGTCGTATCTCCTTACCCGATGCATCACGGCATAAAAGTTTCCCATATTCACGAAGCTGCGCAATCCTTTCATCATCAAGAAATCCTGCGGTATTAGCTGCCTCAATTTCCTCCCATGCCTTGGAAAATGATTGCTCCTTCCGGCGGCACTCATCAGCTTCCCCGGGGCACTCAAAAGCCCTAAGCCTCTCCATAAGCTGTGCTATCTCAATGCGGCTTTTGATCGCGCTATAGTGTTTCCCAAGTCTGTCAGGCTTATCCATGATCTCAAGCGGAACAATCAGTTTTCCGATATCGTGAAGCCACACACTCATCAGGAACGCATCCTTTTTCTCTTCGGGAAGCTTCCAGTCCTGATCTGTCTCGTCAAGCCACGTAAGGAACTTTGCGGCATATTTTGCCATACTCTTTGTATGGGTTGCATTGTACGAACTTCTCGCATCAATCGCATCCACCATTACCCGCACAAAAGAATGAAGCAGATCAGTAACTTCCTGTGCAAGCTTATGATTGTTAAGGCTCACTGCCGCAAGGCTTGCAAGCGCCGAGACGATCTGCTCGTATGCCGGATCAAAGGGAATAATATTTCCGTTCTCGTCAAGTGAATTGATCAGCTGCAGTACACCGATAATCTCACCCTTCTCATCGCACATCGGTATGACCAGCATCGACCCCGTGCGGTAATCATTGATGGCATCATACCTCTGGGCTCCTGTAAAATCATACTCTTTGGACTCGTATACATCCGGCAGGTTGATCATCTTGTTATCGATAACGGCGCAGGCGCAGACGTGTGAGCGGCTAAGCGGCACCGGCGGAAGGTTTGCGTTCCGGCTCTGCTCGGCTGCGGGTATGCCTTTTGACTTCGTATATACGGTATGAAAGTTAAGATGATCCTTCTCCTTCATATATACGGTCCCGGCATCACAATGACACACTTCCATTGCTTCAAGCAGTATTTTTTGCATAAGCGTATCGAAATCTTTTTCGGCACTAAGATCAATTGCGATTGCAATCATTCTGTTCAGATCAAAATCAGGCTTTGTCATAACAGGATCTCCTCTCCTTCTCTGGCAAACGAAACGGTTTCGGTTTCGGTTTTGATTTTCTCTTCCATCATTTTCAGTATCTTATCGGTATGTCTCGGATCATGATGCATAAAACGAATGCTCTTTGCTCCTGACTCCTTCATAAGCTCCAGTCCGACAGATGGTGTGGAATGTCCGTACCCCCTGAAGTGTTCATATTCTTCATCCGTATATTGTGCATCGTAAAGCAGCAGATCCGTATCCTTCGCAAATTCAGTAAGCATCTTAATATGCTCACCGTCATGTTCAAAATCAGTAGCCAGAACAACTGACTTTCCCCCATGCTCTACGCGAAGAACAAGTCCTCCTCCGGGGTGGTTTGATTCCATTGATTTTATCCCTATATCTCCGATGTTAAAATCGCCGTCTATATCATGGATAACTGTATCGGCAGGGTAATCAGTGATAAAAAGAGGCCAGAGCGGAGGGGATAAGAGGCGCTCAAGCTGCATCCGCGTTGTGTATTTCATTCGGGGAGAGCCGTAAATATCTATACGTCTGCCTGATTCAGAAAGCGCAGGGAAGAAAGGAAGACCTATCATATGATCGATATGAGGGTGCGTAAGAACGATTGAGATATTTTTATCGCCGAGATCAGGAGCGCTCATGATACCTGTTCCCGCATCCAAATACAGCGCAGTATCATCTGTCTCAACAAGCACACATGATGTTGCACCTCCAAATTCAAGCATATCTCTGCCGTCGGTCGGCACCGAGCCTCTGGCTCCAAGGATTGTGATTTTCATTATTGGTAAGCAGCCCCCTTTTTGCAACTCTGTATTACTATGATCCTATGTTTCAGATTACAAAACCGAAGAAGATACCGGAAACTCAAAATATGTATCCGGATAAGGTTCACCCTCAAGTGTAAAGTGCCACCACTCACAGTCTATAGTTTTGAATCCGTTACGGGTCATGACATTTTGCAGGATCATACGATTATCGTACTGTTCATCAGTAATGCCCTTATAGTCCGGGTGTGATACGGGTCCGAAGAAATCAAACGGACTTCCCATATCAAGTTCTTTTCCGCTTTTCATATCAAGCAGTGTCAGATCCACGGTGCTTCCGCGGCTGTGACTTGACTGCTTCGCAATATAGCCTTTTATAAACAGCTCCTGTTTTTCAAGATCCGGATAAAAATACGGCTTCATACGTATATCCTGATCCTCTATTCCCCACAGCACAAAATGTTTTACGGCACACGCCGGTCGATATGCGTCAAAAACTTTCAGTCTGTATCCCTGAACCATCACCTCGGCAGCTACTGATTTTAGCGCACGCGCCGCCTCCTTTGTAAGCAATGCACATGGCTCCTCGTAACCGTCTATCCGGTCACCGATGAAATTGTATGTCGAATAATAACGGATCTCCTGTACGATCTGCGGAACAAAATCCGCCAGCAGGACGAATCCGGATGTATCCGCTGTCTCACTCTTATATTCCGCTCTCATTTTCGATCTCCCCGTACAATTTTATCTAT
This sequence comes from Lachnospiraceae bacterium UBA4316, assembly GCA_002394535.1. Taxonomy (GTDB): domain Bacteria; phylum Bacillota; class Clostridia; order Lachnospirales; family Lachnospiraceae; genus UBA2868. The sequence continues at coordinate 408 of DGUG01000181.1, read as the reverse complement.
TGTACCCCAGTCATAGCAGCGCTTATAATCGCCTTTGGGAAACTTGCAGTCCTTATTCCACGGACGGTCAAATACCATTACCTTAAGGTTCGGCAGATGTGAGAAGAACTTAAACGCCGTAGGAGAATCCTCAATGGCATAATCAAACGTCATTTTGCGAAAATCATCCACTTCGAGATTAAATTCGCTACCCTTGATAAAGCTGTCCCTTCCGTATTTGTTAAGGCAGTAAAGTCTTGCTCTTGTAAGATCATGCTCGTCAAGCCACTGCCTCGATGCTTCATATGCGCTGTAGGGTCTTCCGGTTATTACCGAAACCTCAATACCGTCATCGATCCATTTATTAAGCGTTATTGAAGCACCCTCTGTTTCTTTAAGAGACAACAGGGATTCGGGACTATGGGCTTT
>DGUG01000113.1 GCA_002394535.1 Lachnospiraceae bacterium UBA4316 | reverse complement strand
TCCTATTATCGAAGATCACCACAGCACCCTTCAAGTCATAATCCCTTCAGAATTTCTTCCTTGACAGATATGAATTGCGGTATTCCTTCCGGTCGGTGACGTCTTCTGCGAACCACTCCGGCGGGGTAAAATCATTTGCCTTATCTTCCGTAGCAAACTCAACCTCAGCTATGATAAGCCCTTTGAACGGCTCATCGAATATATCCAGTTCTATCGTATGATCCATATAAGGTATCAGAATACGCTTTTTGCGGATGACGTTTCCGTCCGCCTTGGAAGAAAGCGTCCTGTATGATTCTTCGGTAAGTGCAAGATTGTACTCCTCATGAGCAAGAGAAGTGTTATCTCCACCTACTCCCTTATAAGTCATGTAATACCTGTCATCTTCCCTGCGGACGCGGATGACCGGCTCCGTCGTAAGATAAGCCTGCTCGATAATATGAAATCCGTACGATTCAACATTATCGGGAAGATGCTTTATTGTAAATTTTCTCTCAATTTCCATTCCCATGTAATCAATACTACTATCTTCGTTTTTCACCGTCAATATCGCAGACAACAAAAGAGCAACCGCCCCAACCAGGAATAGTTGCTCTTTGTAACTAACAACCCGGCAAAACCGTCTACTGTGGTAGTGCCTTTATATGTTCTATTTTACTCTCCGCACTTTTTACAGTCAACATCAAAATTGTGTTGTTTTCAGCCCTGTTGCCGGATCTATGCCCATCGAAATATTCATGCACTCTACCGCTGCCCCGCTTGCGCCCTTTCCGAGATTGTCAAACATAGCACAGACCATGATCCTGTCATCGTTTCCGGTTACAAGAATATTTGCATAGTCGAGCCCTGCCATGTTATTTGCAGGCAGGAATCCATTCATTTCAGACTCGGCACCGTACTCGCAAACCCTTATAAATGTCTGCCCCTTATAGTGTTCGGCATACATATCCCTTAACTGCCCGGGTGTCATTCTCTTTTTCATCAGATCCGCATGGATCGGAAGATTAACGATCATTCCACAGTAAAAATCATCGACTATCGGAATAAAAACTGGTTCACGGGACAGTCCCGCTATCTTCTTCATTTCCGGAAGATGTTTGTGCATCTGGGTAAGTGCATATTCCCGGGGTGCAAACAGATCCTGCGTCTTATCAGGAGATTCATAGAGAGCAATAGCCTTTTTCCCGGCACCGGAATACCCTGAAAGAGCCGGCACCGTAAACGGATAGTCATCCCCCACAATACCGTTTGCAACAAGCGGATATGCCATCATAATAAAGCCTGAAGCGTAACAGCCCGGAACGGCAATACGCTTGGAGTCTCTGATCTTGTTAAAATGCGCCTCGGACAGTTCCGGAAGACCGTATGCCCAGTCATCCTTCGTTCTGTGTGCCGTGGACGCGTCTATAACAACGGTATCGGGATTTTCCACAAGCCCGACAGCTTCTATCGCCGCCGCATCCGGAAGACACAGAAACGTATAGTCCGACATATTTATAAGCTTTTTCCTCTCTGCCGGATCCTTCCTTAGTTCAGGTTCGATCTTAAGTACCTCTATATCGTCCCGCCCTTCAAATCTTTCATTTATACGAAGGCCCGTAGTGCCCTCACCGCCGTCAATAAAAACTTTAGTCTTCGCCATATTTCATCCCTTCGTCTGCCAATACCGAACAACTGATAAACTATTTAACAGTGCCTACAGATTCTCTTTCCACGATCTCGGCATCCATTATAACCTTTCTGTGTTCTGCACCGTGTCTGATCACGTCAAACAAAATCTCGCAGGTTTTACGCGCAATCAGCTCAAAAGGCTGCTTTATCGTTGTAAGTTCCGGAACAACAAATGCTCCCATCTCGATTCCGTCGTATCCTACAACCGAAATGTCCTCGGGAACCCTTATATCGGCCTCCCGAAGGGCTTTTAAGGCTCCTATCGCCATTGTATCGGAAATTGCATAAACAGCCGTAAAATCATACTTCTTGCGAAGTTTTTCCCGCATTATACTATATCCGTTTTCCATACTGTAAGTATCGGCACTGTCATCCGAATGCCATATCAGTTTGGAATCCGGCTTAAGCCCATTATCCGCAAAAGCCTTCAGATATCCGTCCAGACGGAGCTGACCGATTGATGTATCTGCCTCTGCCGCACCCATAAATGCAATCTTCTTATGGCCCTTTTTTATCAGATAATCAACTATCCTGCAACTTTCGACAACGTCATCTACCGACACGGATGAGTATGTCGTATCCTCGCCTTCCGACACCGGAACGGTGGAAAGAACGAAAGGAACCCCGATTTTTTCAAGTTTTTCCGTGGAATGTGTAATAAGACCTCCGAGGAAAATGATACCCCGGAGTTTCTTTTCTTTGACAAGTTCTATTGCGACTTCAACCTCGTCCGTCTTCTCATCGACATGACGAAGCTCCATTGAATAACGCTTTGCCTGGATCTCTTCTTCCATGATCCCGATCATTTTCATAAAAAAAGGGTTTGTCATGCCCTTCACAAGTATCGCTATGGTTCTGGAATCAGTAATCTTAAGGTTTCTGGCGCTGTTATTCGGCACGAATCCATACTCTTCAACAACATCGAGGACCTTTTGCCGTGTTTCCGGATTGATGTCCGGATGATTATTAAGGGCCCGGGATACCGTAGCTATCCCGACCCCGCATATTTTGGCTATATCCTTGATAGTGATCGAATCCACTTACGTGCCCCCAAGTTTAATAATGTTTTTTCTTCTTAAACTAACGATAATGATACGCCGAACGTAGAATTATGTCAACTTTCACAGTCTAGCATATAATTTGGTAATATCACGTATCTCCCGGGCAAGCTTTTTCGTAAAGGCACCCTTCTTCATACGCCACACCCAGTTTCCCCCGAGAGTAGACGGAGTATTTATCCGCGCTGTGCCATCAAGCCCCAGCCAGTCCTGCATTGGGATGATACAGATCTTTGACACCGACCCCATTGCCAGCTTTATAAACGAGAAGGCAATATCCTTGTCGGATGCAAAATCAGTCCTGTTCAGGTAATCAAGAGCCATCTTCCTGTCTTTTTGCTTCATGCTCCTGTACCAGCCGACTGTCGTATCATTATCATGCGTCCCGGTATAGCATACCGTATTTGAAATATAGTTATGAGGAAGGTAATCCGAGTCTTCTCTTGAGTCAAACGCAAACTGCAAAACTTTCATTCCGGGATATCCGCTTCTTTGAACAAGCTTTATAACAGAGTCTGTCAGGAATCCGAGATCCTCGGCTATCATATCCACATCTCCAAGCTCGGCTCTTATTGCCTTAAAGAGTGCAAATCCCGGACCCTTTTTCCATCTTCCGAATTCTGCGGTCTCGTTTCCGTATGGTATTGAGTAATATGCATCAAACGCCCTGAAATGATCAACCCGGACTACATCATACAGATCATAACAATGCCTGATCCTTGCTATCCACCATTTATACCCCGTCTGCTTATGATAATCCCAGTCATACAGCGGATTACCCCACAACTGTCCGGTGGCTGAAAATCCATCCGGAGGGCATCCGGCAACCGCAATGGGGTACCCCTTTTCGTCGAACTGGAACAGTTCCGGATTAGCCCATGTATCGGCACTGTCAAAAGCAACATATATAGG
>DGUG01000166.1 GCA_002394535.1 Lachnospiraceae bacterium UBA4316 | reverse complement strand
AGGAATCCATAGAGGGCGAGCAGGTCGAGGTTATTTATTCGACCTTCGACGAACTTCCCGAGCATCACAAGAGGGTTTCGGAGATGGTAATAGAGCGTGCCAAGAGACTTGTTGAGCACGGAGAAGACGTAACAATTCTGCTTGACTCCATCACAAGACTTACAAGAGCATACAATCTGACCGTACAGCCCAGCGGACGTACTCTTTCGGGCGGACTTGATCCTGCAGCCCTTCATATGCCGAAGCGGTTCTTCGGTGCGGCCCGTAACATGCGCGAAGGCGGAAGCCTTACGATACTTGCGACTGCCCTTATAGATACAGGCTCTAAAATGGATGATGTTGTTTACGAGGAATTCAAAGGTACCGGTAATATGGAAATGGTACTTGACAGAAAGCTTTCCGAGAAGAGAGTATTCCCTGCGATTGATATTCCCAAGTCCGGAACGAGGCGTGACGATCTGCTTCTTGAGCCTTACGAGCTTGAAGCCATCAATATGCTCCGTAAAGCATTTAACGGTCTCAAGCCCGAAGAAGCTGTTGAGAAGTGTCTTGATATATTCGTACACACCAAAAACAATGTGGAATTCATCGAGATGATAAAGAAGATCAGGATTTGATTATTTAACCAACAAATACCCGTTTAATTCAATGGAACAGGGTTTATAATCTTCATTTAAGGTAATGTCCGCATTTACTATGTAAAGGCGGGCATTTTCATCTATGTCTATTTTCGCAAGAGAGCATGCGCGCTTTTGGAACTCATCCCGGGTTATAATGTCGTTATTGTGCTGCATTCCCAATTCGGCAACTTTTTGGCAAAAATCATCCAGATCCACAACTTCGTAGCCTTCTACCGGCCGTGTGCTGTAATCCATCGAGTACCTCATATTAAGCTTTGTGCAGTCAACCGGTGCAGCATCGGCCCTTAGCGAATTCCCGTCTGCGGTTATTCTGACGCTGATCATACGGTTGTATCCGGATATATCTATACCGTCAAATGATTTTTCGATATCTTCAAGAGAAGATGAGAAGCCGCAGTAATAGGTTGAAGGGGATGAGTAACCGGAATTATCGTCACGCCCGCTTTTGCGTTTGGATACGGCGGATGCCATTTCGCGCAGTGTGGAAACCATATCCGCATCAAGATCGGGGAAATACTTATTGACCCTGTCTTTTCCGTAGTCTATGTTTCCAAGGAAAGAGTATGCGGCATTTGCGTGTATGTATTCTTTGTCGGATATATCGCTTCCGGCTTCTGATTTTTTAATGTATGAAGCCAGAGTATGCCTTGCGATATTAGTTGATAAGTCTTCGGCACTAACACCGGGAATCAGCATTGTAATTACGATAAATGCAAGTAATATCAGCAGAAGGTTTTGGCCGGGAACTTCTTTGTCGTGTATGCGTGTATATGTGTAATATGCTATGTATACTATCTCGAATAATATAAAAGCAACCCCGAAATATCTCATTGGCGTGATCCCGTACTGATTGATACGGACTATGATGGTATAGCACTGCATTATTATGAAGGGCGCGAATATAAGGGGGCTGTTGTATGCAAATTTCTGAAGAAATCCTGTATTTTCAAAGGTTGTGCACATATAGGCTATGGCGATCGATATAACGAACAGAGCAGTAAGGATTCCGTACACGGAGTTGGAAGGAACTGAGCGGGTCACTACAAGCTTTATGATATAAATATAGATTATGGCATAGGCTATAAGAGAGATGATAAGCATAACGTACCTGGTAAGAACCTGAATGAATACATTTGCCTTCTCGTTCTGCCTGATAATGGCGACTATGACTGCCGGAACATAGAATAATCCGTTTATTACTACAAGTATCGTGGGCAGATAATTAATTGCATCGTCAAACAGCAGTACTTCGACTATAAGGGTCAGCAGCAGGACACCTAGCTGTATCACCCCGTATATGATTGACGTGAAGAAGATGCTTGAATACGCATTTATCACGTGCTCGTTAAAGCGCTGGTGGATGTCGTGACCGTATGAGAAGTATATGGCAAGCAGCAGGGCAGAAACGATTAGTCCGCCCAGTGTAATAGCGATGCTGTCTCCCCCGAACCTGTAGTATAATCTCTCCATAAAGCTAAAGAACTTATAGAAAATGTTTGAAGAACGCCCCTGTCTTCCGTCTACAAAAATGAATCCGAAGAACAGTGAGAGAACTCCGAGAAGTGCGAATATAAGCGATTTTATCCCGGCTGACCAATTCGGTCGAATGCTTTCGAGACATAGGGAGAAAATCGCAAATAACAGTACGGACAGCGCGGTCTGAAGAAGTATTGACAAAAATATCAGTAATGCCGATGAACCGTCGCTCCTGTAGTCGCGCACTGCCTCAATAAAAGTATACAGTGCAAACAGTCCCGTAGCCGTAATTATAGAGATTGCCGTAACGGGATGTGTTGCCATAAGGAGTTTTGGGTATGAGAATGCTTTCTTAAGTATATTTTTAAATTTATCCATATCGTCTGCCTTTCATTTTCGCAAGAGCCACATATGCCGATATTTCACAGCATACTTTAGTGCCCAAACATTATACTATATATTATATGAAGTTCAAAGAATATTAACTCCAAAAAGAGAATTATCATATTGTTTTACGGCTTAAATGTCGATATAATATCTGTTGCGTCATTTTGAAATTGTTGTAAAGTTTTCTGTAAAAATACCGGTGGAGGATTCAATGACGGGTATCGGTCGAAAATTGAAAACAAAAAAGCGGTACGGTGTAGGAATACTGGTGGCTTCTTTTATCGTCCTGGCGGCTTCTCTTGCAGGGCTGTTTGCAAAGGTCAGCCTGGATCTAAACAATCCGTTCCAATATCATATGAGTATTAACGGAGGCTCCGGACAAAAGTCTGCCGAAGGTGACGGATCAGAAGATCCGCTGAATGACTATAATTATACAGTGAATATTTCCAAACACTGGCTTAATGATCCCGGGGGACCCCTTGAGAATTACGGAGCACAGTACGATAACGCAATTGTCAACAATTCTTCCTATGATCTTGTTAACTGGCACGTTGTTCTAAGTGTTCCCGTCCGGAATATAACGATAGACAGTTACTGGAACGGCGAATGGGAATATGACAAAAGCAATGATAAAATAACCATATATCCGGACGAAATGACCGAAACCATTAAGGCGGGAGAGTCAGGAGGTTTTGGTGCGGTCATGATATCCGACGAGCTTATGGATTTTGAAGAGGTAACGCTCGTAGGCTGCAGATACAAGCCCGTCACAAAATATGTAGTATTCTGGTTCATAATGGTAGTGCTTGTTGTCTGGGCAACATCGCTTATAGCTTATATTCTGTACAGAATCAGGGACAATAATTATAGAAAAAACGCCGAAAGGCTTAATGATGTCATATCCCAGACGATGACGACTTTTGCCAATTTCATCGATACGAAAGATGAATATACAAAGGGACACAGTGCAAGGGTTGCCTATTATGCTCAGAAGATTGCGGAAAAGATGGGTATGAGCGACGATGAGATAAGAGATATCGGTCACATCGGTCTGATGCATGACTGCGGTAAGCTTGCCATTCCGGAAAATATCCTCAACAAGCCCGGGAAGTTATCGGAAGAAGAGTTTGATATAATGCGCCGGCATACAACAAACGGCGGAAATATCCTCAGGGACTTTACCGCTATAGAAGGTATAAGGGATGGGGCACTCTACCATCATGAAAGATATGACGGGAACGGCTATATGGAGGGCCTTGCCGGAGAGGATATACCTCTTGTGGCACGTATCATAGGTGTTGCGGACGCGCTTGATGCCATGAATTCCGACAGATGCTACAGAAAGCATCTTCCGAAGGAAGAGATACTGTCTGAACTTGAGACCCATATGGGAAAACAGTTCGATCCGAAAATCGCCCAGCTTACGATAGATATGATCAAATCGGGAGAAATATTCATCGAGTAAAGGGAACGGCAGTTTCTTTTATGAAAAAGTGCTTGATTATATCGAAACGTTGCGTTATAATCGACGTGCTGTTTATAAATTGTATGATTTTCGCCGATGCGGCGGACAATATATTAGGATTTGAGGTGAACAAGATGAAGGAAGGAATACATCCCGCGTACTATCAGGCAACAGTTACTTGTAACTGCGGCAACACGTTTGTAACGGGTTCAACAAAAGAAGACATCCACGTTGAGATCTGTTCAAAGTGCCATTCGTTCTACACAGGACAGCAGAAGGGTGCCAGAACCGACGGACGTATTGATAAGTTCAACAAGAAGTACGG
>DGUG01000117.1 GCA_002394535.1 Lachnospiraceae bacterium UBA4316 | reverse complement strand
AATATGAGGTCGAGGAAGTAACGGCCAAGATCGGCAACGTGGGGAAACTGTCTGATATTCCGAAGATAGTTATCCTGTATCTCGATGCGGAACTTGCTGCGGACTCGGAGTTTCTCGTGTATCTCAAAGACATTGTCATAGAAAAGGAATTGTCACTCTTCGTTGTCGGTAATGACCAGGAAATAGAAGAGATTGTCGGATTTATTCCCGAAGAGATAGTGACCAGAAAGGTCCTAAGACCCCTTAACGTCAAGGAACTTGCAGGGTATCTTGATGCGGAGGTTGAGCGCGGAAGAGCGGCGGAAGAGCTCAAGAAGATTCTTATTGTCGATGATGACCCGACGATGCTTCGGATGATCAAGTCGCTTCTGGATAAGAAATACCGTGTGTATATGGCAAATTCGGGAATGAATGCGATAACGTTTCTGGCTAACAATAAGGTTGATCTTATACTGCTTGATTACGAGATGCCTGTCATATCCGGTGCAAAAGTGCTTGAGATGATCAGGAGCGAAGTTGCGACGGCGGACATTCCGGTAATGTTTCTTACATCCAAGAATGACAAGGAAAGCGTTATGCAGGTGTTGTCACTAAAGCCTGAAAAATACCTACTTAAAACGATGCCTCCCGAGGAGTGGCTGTCTAATATAGATGAGTTTTTTGGGAAATGTTGAGCGACCGACCGAGTTAATGTTGATAGGAGGTATCCATTCAGTCGATGAAGATAATATTTGCAACGGGAAATGAAAACAAACTCAGGGAAATACGGCAGATAACAGAGAATATGGGGATAGAGATCGTATCGATGAAGGATGCCGGATACTATACAGAGGTTGAAGAGACAGGAACGACCTTTGAAGAAAATGCCTACCTTAAGGCGAGCGCTATCGCGAAAAAATGCAATCTTCCGACGCTTGCGGATGATTCGGGACTGGAGATAGATTATCTTAACAAAGAACCCGGGATATATTCGTCAAGGTTCATGGGCGAGGATACACCGTATCCTGTCAAAAATGCGGAACTCCTGCGGAGAATGGAAGGAGTCCCTGACGAAAAGCGGACTGCACGCTTTGTCTGCGCAATCTGTCTTGTTCGACCGGATGGGTCAAGCGAGACTGTCAGGGCAACCATGGAGGGACGTGTAGCATATAAGAGTGCCGGGAAGAATGGCTTCGGTTACGATCCCATATTTTTCCTTCCGGAAAGAGGTTGCACTTCGGCCGAACTATCACCGGAAGAAAAGAATGAGATATCCCACAGGGGCAAGGCACTCCGGATGATGAGGGACATTCTTGAGAAAGAGATTGCCGGTTGACTGAGGTAGTCATAAAATGAAAGTATTGATTTTAAGCGACACACACGGATATAACGACACGATGTACGAAGTCATTGACAGGGAAGCTCATTTTGATATGCTCATTCATTGCGGAGATCTGGAGGGGGCATACGATGAACTTCGCACAAAGGTCAACTGCACACTTCACGTTGTAGCCGGTAACAATGACTACGACCCGGATATGGACAGGGTAAGAGTATTCGATATAGGAAAATACAAGGCGGTACTTACCCACGGGCACAGATACCGTCTGTATTCCGATCTTTCTCCGTTGTTCTATCTTGCGGTTGAAAATCACGCTGATTTTGTTTTCTTCGGTCATACACATGTTCCGATGATAAAAGAGGAAGGGCCGGTTACGCTTATCAATCCGGGTTCGCTTACATACCCCAGACAGCATGGCCGCAAACCGTCATACATTGTGGGTACAATAGAGGATGGAAGCGATCCCGTATTCGAGGTCAGATATTTGTAATGACTGATTTTAACGAACTGTTTTGTGACAATATTTTGAACATAAGCACCGTCGGGCGTGATGATACACATGTTTCCGACGGGGTTTTTGCATATGAGCCGACGTCATATCTGGTTCTCGACCGGATGCATGAGAAGGGAATGTTCAGTGATATCGATCTGCTGGTGGATTATGGCTGCGGGAAAGGCAGAGTGCCTTTTTATATTGCGTATTATTGTGAACGTGCGGCAATCGGAGTAGAGTCGGAGGATGATTTTTACAAAGCTGCCGAGAAGAACAGGGAGAATTTCAAGCTGTCGGGACTTGTGGAGTTCGTGCACCTGAAGGCGGAAGATTATGTAGTTCCCGACAGAGCCGATGTGTTCTTCTTCTTTCATCCCTTTTCCGAGGCTGCGCTCGAAAAGGTCCTGGGCAATATTGAGGAATCGTATGAGAGATGCCGGCGCAGGATAAGGCTCATAATGTACTATATGACCGCGGAATACATTAAGCTGATGAAAAATCATCCCGAGTATGAGCTTATATCCAAAACGGACTGCCGCGACCTGTTCAAAAACCGGGACGGAAGGGATTTTGTGTTTTGGTATGAGAAGATCAGTTGACGATTGGGGCAAAGGGTGGGTATAATCTTCTTACAAACGGTTCCCTCTATCAGCATACGGGGTGTGGCTCAGTTTGGCTAGAGCGCGTGGTTTGGGACCACGAGGCCGCAGGTTCGAATCCTGTCACCCCGATTACTACTTTGATCCCGGAAGTTCGCTGTTTATGCGGCTTGCGGGATTTTTGTTATCGTAAGAATCACCCCGATTTTTGGTTACCCTTGGTTACCCTAAGATTATTACTTTCGAGGAGAGCCTTCGCTTCCGACAAATCGATGCCTGTGTAGTAATGCCTGGAAGCACTTTGGGGTGAATTGCCGTACAGGACTGATGCAAGGTAGATATTGCCACCCGACGCGTTACATATGCGCGTAATCCCGTTCCGGCGGAAACTGTGTGGACCACGTGTAAACTCGCGTGATATTTCTATATCAAGCTTCTTACACATACGTTCGTACAGTCTGTAGACAACTTTGTTGCTGATGACGCCGTTTTTCTTGGAGTCATCGGGGAATAAGTACGGACTGGCGGGATAAAATCTGTCGCAGGCTGCCTTCAGGCGATCAATAAAGTCGGATATGTCTGATGTTATCGGAAATTCACGATCCTTGTAGGTCTTTGTGTGATAGACGATCACAAGATCCTTATTGCTCTTATCCGTTATCTGTTCTTTTGATATACGGATACTGTTCCCGCTTATATCCGACCACATCATAGGTGCGACCTCTCCTCTGCGCAGTCCCATGATGATCTGAAGTTCCAACGCATAAGCCGGAATGTACCCGGGCTTTTGCGATTGCTTCTCGTGAAGAAAATCAAGCA
>DGUG01000129.1:243-3043 GCA_002394535.1 Lachnospiraceae bacterium UBA4316 | reverse complement strand
GCACGCACCAGTTCCTTGTGTTGTCCGCTTTCTACGATCTTCCCGTCCTTGAGTACGTAGATCTTGTCTGCGGCAAGTATTGTTGACAGCCTGTGGGCAATCAGGATGCTCGTCCGCTCCTTGATTATCGGATCGATAGCTTCCTGTATTTTGCTTTCGGATATGGAGTCAAGTGCCGACGTAGCCTCATCAAATATGAGAAGTTTCGGGTTTTTTAACAGAACTCTTGCAATGGATATCCTCTGTTTTTCTCCTCCGGACAGCTTGAGCCCGCGGTTTCCCACCACGGTATCAAGCCCCGCCTCCTGATTTTCTATAAAATCATATATGTTTGCTTTTCTACACGCGGCTATCATCTCTTCTTCCGAAGCTTCAGGCGCGGCATACCTAAGGTTATCCCTTATTGTTCCGTTAAACAGATAAGTTTCCTGGGATACAACACCAACACATTTCCGAAGCTCGGCGAGGCTTAGATTCCTCACATCCACCCCGTCAAAGAACACGGCACCCGAACCCACATCATACAGCCTCGGGATAAGGTTTATGATCGTACTCTTTCCGGACCCCGACGGACCGACAATTGCCATACTCTTCCCGCTCTCAAGCTTAAAGCTGACATCTTTTAATATCTGCCTCGAACCGTCATAAGAAAAATCAACGTTTTTGAACTCGACTTCACCGGTAAACTCCTTGGGGCTTATGGGGTTTTCGGGCTCTTTTATCTCGATTTCCATATCGTAGTAGTCAAAGATTCTCGAGAAAAGTGCCATAGCTCTCATCCAGTCAACCTGGATGTTCAGAAGGCTGTTGACAGGCATATAGGTCTTGCCGAGGAGCGCTACAAGCACCGTAATATCACCGACGGTGATCGTGCTGTCATACTTCATGATCAGAATTCCGCCCACAAGGTACAGCAGCATAGGCCCGATATTAGTTACCGTATTAAGCACCATAAAAAACCAGCGTCCCGCCATGCGTTCCCTGATATTCAGATTAATCATCTTATTGTTGACGGCTTTGTAGCGCTCGTATTCCTCTTTCTCTTTTCCGAAGAGTTTGACAAGGAGCTGTCCGCTAACCGAAAGAGTCTCGTTTAATATCCCGTTTACTTCGTCATTGCACTGCTGTGCTTCGTTTGTAAGCTTCCACCTTGTTTTTCCGGCTCGTCTTGTTGGAATGGCAAAGAGCGGGATTATCAGAATTCCGAGAATGGCAAGTATCCAGTTTTTCTGGAACATAGCTGCAATTGCAAAAATGAGAGTAATGGAATTGGACAAAATACTCTTAAATGTATTCGTTATGACCGATTCAACTCCGTCTATATCTGAGGTCATGCGCGTTATGATGTCGCCCTGATTGTTGGCGGTAAAGAATCGCTGTGACATACGCTGCAAATGCTCATACATCATGTTTCGCATATCAAAGGTAATGTGCTGTGCGATCCAGTTGTTAATATAGCTTTCTCCCACACCTATAAGACTGGCAAGAACGGTCACGCCGAATGAAGCCGCTATATATATGATAAGAAGTTTCATATTGCGGCCGATAAGCCCTTCGTCAATGATTTTTCCCGTAAGGATCGATGGCATAAGGGATGCCACCGATGACAGCGCAATACACAAAAGCACCATAATCAGCTGCTTCCAATAAGGTTTCAGATACGAAAAAACTCTTTTTATCAGGGCTGATGTTACTTTGGGGACAGAGGCCATCTCCTCTTCACTCATATAGTGTCCGCCCGGACCCCCTCTTCCTCCTGCAGGTGGCATAATTACTCCTCTTTCAACATCTTGTTAATAGTATTTAGCACTCTTTTCTTGTCTGTGCTCCACTTTGGTTCAATCAACAGTCTTCTTGGCCCGTCTCCCGTTACTCTGTGTATGACAATTCCTTCGGGAATCCTTCGGATCAGGGAAACAACCAGCTCGCAATATTCTTCCATGCTCATTATATGAAACGGATCGTTAGTATAGATTTGCTCAAGCCTTGTTCCCTTGAGAACATGCAGAAGCTGAAGCTTGATCCCCTTTATCGGAAGGGCGCATGCTTTGTCCACAGACTCCTCCATCATTTTGTGATCCTCTCCGGGAAGTCCCAGTATAAGGTGGGCAATCACGTCAATTCCGGCAGCACTGAGCCGCTCGGTGCTTTCGGCAAACTCCTCATATGTGTATTTACAATTGATAAAATCAAGAGTCCGCGGATGAACGGATTGAAGCCCCATTTCAACCCACACGGGCTTAATGCGGTTCACTTCGCGCAGAAGTTCAATGACTTCCTGCGATATGCAGTCACACCTTGTGGCTATCGAAACTATCACAATGTCCGGATGATTCGCCGCCGCAAGAAAAGCCTCCCTTAAGTACTCAATTGGTGCATATGTGTTGGAAAAGGCCTGAAAATAAGCAATAAACTTATGGCAGTCTGATTTTTGGCTGATAAGTGACTTGGCAAGTTCAATCTGATCGTGAATATCCTGCGCTGTATATGAGTACGGCTCCTTGTCCCCGAAGGTAAAATCACCCGATCCACCCTCGGAGCAAAAGATGCAGCCTCCGACACCCTTGGTGCCGTCACGGTTAGGGCAGGTCATCCCGGCATCAAGCGCAAGCTTGTAAACCTTCTCACCATATATATTTTGAAGATGTTCATTAATAAAGAGCGGCATAACATGATTATCGCATACTGCCGGGCAACGGTGCAAATAAAAAAGTGTTCGGATTATCATAATCCAAACACTTAATCAATGATGCCGCAGGCCGGGGTCGAACCGGCACGGGTATTACTACCCACGGGATTT
>DGUG01000129.1:0-171 GCA_002394535.1 Lachnospiraceae bacterium UBA4316 | reverse complement strand
GCCAATTCCGCCACTGCGGCCAATGTCACGATCTCTGATCGTGACAGGCCGAGCGCCGCTTGAGCGAACTAGATTCGGCCTATAATTTGTGTAGTAAAGAAAACTTCCCAACATTTCCTTCGCTAACGCTTCGGAAACGTCGCCGTGCGCGGATTCTTCGAATCCGTGCAT
>DGUG01000109.1 GCA_002394535.1 Lachnospiraceae bacterium UBA4316 | reverse complement strand
ATGGTACAGGCCTTAGAGGACATCAAGAAGGCCGGATGCAATGCATTATGCGTATATCTGGGGAACTTCGGACCGGAGATTTCCGAGACTTTGCTGGCTAAGCATTTTGACGGACCGAAAATGTTCTGTGCGGCAGCAGAGGAAAGCCAGGCAGACTTAATGGACGGCAGAGGCGATGCTTACTGTGGTATGCTTAATGCAAGTTATAACTTAAAACTTCGCAATATCGGAGCATACATTCCCGAATATCCCGTGGGTGATGCCGAGGATTGCGCACAGATGATTCACGACTTCCTTCCGGTTGCGCGTGCGGTTGTAGGCCTCTCCAAATTAAAGATCATATCCTTCGGCCCCAGACCGTTAAACTTCTTAGCATGCAATGCCCCGATCAAACCGCTTTACAATCTCGGCGTGGAAATCGAAGAAAACTCCGAACTGGATCTTTTCGAATCCTTCAACAAACATGCGGGCGATGTGCGTATTCCGGAAGTTATTGCGGATATGGAGAAAGAACTCGGTGCGGGAAACAAGAAACCCGAAGTTCTTGCCAAACTTGCACAGTATGAACTGACCTTGCTTGACTGGGTGGAGCAGCACAAGGGATACAGAGAATATGTTGCCATCGCAGGCAAATGCTGGCCGGCATTCCAGACACAGTTCGGTTTTGTACCCTGCTATGTCAACAGCCGTCTGACCGGTAAAGGCATTCCGGTATCCTGTGAAGTGGATATCTACGGATGCTTAAGCGAGTTTATCGGAACCTGTGTATCCGAAGATGCGGTAACACTTCTTGATATCAATAACTCCGTTCCCAAGGATATGTATAAAGAATCCATCGAGGGCAAATTCGATTATCAGTTTACCGATACATTCATGGGCTTCCATTGCGGAAATACCTGCTCTTCCAAACTCGCATCCTGTGAGATGAAATATCAGAAGATCATGGCAAGAGCCCTTCCCGTGGAAGTTACCAACGGAACACTCGAGGGCGACATTGTACCCGGCGATATTACGTTCTTCCGTCTCCAGTCCACTGCGGACACACAGCTTAGAGCATACCTTGCAGAAGGCGAGGTTCTTCCCGTTGCCACCAAGTCCTTCGGCGGTATCGGTGTATTCGCCATCAAGGAAATGGGACGTTTCTATCGCCATGTACTCATCGGAAAGAATTTCCCTCATCACGGTGCGGTAGCATTCGGCCACTTCGGAAAGGCACTTTATGAGGTATTTAAGTACATCGGAGTACCCGTAGAGGATATCGGATACAATCAGCCGGCGGACGTACGTTACCCGGATGAGAATCCGTTTAAATAAGAATTATAAAAGGGGAAATCATAGATCTGCCGGTGCCGGACACTCCAGGGTGTTCGGCATCGGTATTTTTATGCTATAATAACTAATGTATCCGGCGATTATAACAGGTAAAGGGGAGAATCGTTATGGGAGAGAAGAACAAATGGAGCGTAGGCGGATATGTCTCGAAGCATAATTCGGAAGTGGATATTCATTCCACGGACGGAGTCCTGTATGAGAAGTATAAGGGCAAGGAGGCATACGGAAGCAAGGAATGGGAAACCACAAAGGGAGAGAAAACCGCACTGATCATTGTCATGATCATCGGTATCCTGATCGGAATCGCAGCATTTGTCGTATATTTTATGCCATCCGTTTCAACGGGTTATAAAATTCTGACACTGATTGTGGCGGGTGTTCTTCTGATTCTGATGATCGGCGGTCTGGTACTTGCGGTAACGCTTAGGCACAACAAAAAAGATCCGATTCAGATGCAGTATTATGATGTGGATTACGAACAGAACAATATCACCGGCGAAGGATACGACAATACAAGGAAAATTACGAAAGAGGAGTTTTACGGGGAGAATGAGGATGAGTAAAAAAGGTTCAATTTTAATTTGCTCGGTTTTGATTTCGGTTTTGGTTTTCGGATGCGTAAAGCCTGTTACGCATCCGGCGTCCGTTTTACCGTCGGTAAGCGAACTGCCTGAAACATCCGAGACAGAGGTTGTATCGGAGGATGACAGTTGGAAACCGGTCATGAGAGATGCCGTGTTAGATGCCATGAAAGAATACTGGGGCTGGGTTCAGCAGGACAGCGATATCATGACGCAGGGAGAATTTACGGAAGATAAATTCTACAAAGAAGCACGTTTTGAACTGGCATATATTGATGATGACGATATTCCGGAACTTTTCGTGCAACCCAGCGGATCCGGTGTATGGGGAATAGGCTGCTGTATTTTATCCGTAAAGGACGGCAAAACGAATAAATATGACATCGGATGGAGCGATTTCGTGGAATATATCCCGAGAAGCGACAGGATCGTTCTTATGCACGGAATGCATATGCCTCACCAGGAAATTGTTTATAAATGGTCGACCGAAGAGGAATTGGGAAGCGGAACCTACTACGAACCCGGCTGGTATGACGGACAGGACCGTTCCTTCGAAGGGGAAGAGTATGAGTACCGCTGGAACGACGAGTCCGTATCGGAAGCCGATTACAATGCAAATAGGAAAGAAGTATTCGACGGAGAGTCCAGGACATTAGGTGAAGGTGATCTAAAGGGATTTGCCGATATTCTCGTATATTTAAATTCGTCGCAGTCCACCGAAAATTATGAAATGGACGAGGAAACCGCCATCGCTTATCTGGATGTGATTCTCAATGATCCTGACGGGCTGTATGAGACATATAATACCGGCAGGATGAAATACGGACTTCTGAAAATAAACGACGATGATCTGCCGGAACTGGTTGTTTACAGATTGCTCATGGACCAGTTCGGCTGCGAGAAAGTCGATGTTTATACATCGAAAGACGGAAAGGCCGTAAATCTCCCCCTGAAAACCGGATATACGGGTATTTCGTGGGCGAAGTCCTATTATGAAAGAAAGGACTATATTTACATTGAACACTGCCACGAGGCGATTTACGACGAGTCGCAGGGCTTTGAGTACTGTCCTGTTTTCGACAACAATCAACCGAATCTTATGAAATGGAATATTTCTTATCCTTTGGGATACGACACCGGCAAAGAGGCGGATTACGATAAACTTGTGGAAGACATCAAATGCACCAGCGATGGAGTGGAGATTTCAAACGAGGAATTCAGCGCTTCGCTGGATGCACTGCATCTGGGAGCAGGGAAGCCGATTGCGGATGAATGCATGGGTTTTGCCGAGTCTGTAGAGAGAATTACCCGCAATATTTCCTCCGAACGAACGGACGATGTGAGGAGTACGATCAAATGAAAAAATCTTACAGGAAACTTATGGGTGCCATGCCGGCATTTGCCGTTCTGGCCGTTATGATGCTTATGGCGGTCATGACAGGATGTACAAAGAAAAAGACTACGCCCGTAGTACATGCGATTTCCTATCGCTATGCGACTGCCCAAGAAGGCGCCAAACTTCTTTTGGAAAATGAAGAGTATTATGCCGGATTCAGTCAGAATGATCTGGACTATAAAATGCAGAAGACAGGCGCCGGTATGGACGAATATCTGGATTTTTCCGGGAAACAGGTGAAGGACTTCACGGCAAGAGAGCAGAAGCTGATCGATGAATGTTTCGAAGAAATGGAAAAAACGATTGCCGATAATAACTACACCCTTCCGCCTCTTGAAGAGATCGTGCTGATCAAAACCACAATGGAGGAAGAACCCGGAGCAGGGGCTTATACACATGGTACACAGATTTATATCGGCGAACAGTATCTGATCCATTTGGCAAGAAATCCGATTCTTGATAAGGATTCATTCATATCCTTATTATGGCATGAATTGTTTCACTGCCTGACCAGATGCAATCCCGATTTCCGGGAAGAGATGTATTCGTTGATTCATTATACCGTTGTGGAAGATGACTACAAATTGCCGCCGTCCGTATTCGAGTATCATATCAGCAATCCTGATGTGGAGCATCACAATTCGTATGCAACGTTTCGGATCGAAGGCAGGGATATCGACTGCTTTACGGATTTTGTAACCACAATGCATTATGCCGAGGCACAGAGTGATTTTTTCAGTTGCGGAACGACAGCGCTCATTCCGACAGACGGAACGGACACATATTACACACCGGAGCAGGCGGATAATTTCGACGAAATCTTCGGTATGAATACCGATTATGTGATCGATCCCGAGGAGTGCATGGCCGACAATTTTGCATTGGCAATGCACTACGGATTGGATGGTGAAGAGGGTGAAGGATACAACAGCCCCGAGATCATTGAAGGAATTCTTAAATATGTAAGTGCAACGCCCTCAAATTAAATATATAACATACAAGATATGATATGACAGAAAAACTCAAAGGGGCAGTAGCTTTGTGCAACTCATTAGAGGAATTTGTGAATGCCTTTTTTGATGTTGTTGCCGGCAATAAGGGTGAAATTGAATACATAGCCGGAAATATACCGGCCATATATCACCAGCCCGGATGCAAGTTTATGTTGCAATTTTCAAGAGAACTTGAAGACGGAGAATACTATCAATTGAACATGGATGTGGAGTTGGATGCCGCGAATGCGACTTTTCCATATGATCATAAGCTCTACGATGAAAAGGATGGAGACTTAAGAGAATATATACTTCATTCGGAACTATTCAAAAAAACTAGGGAGGTACCCGTTGTTAAAGTGAATGTCTATGATGCAGAGACTTGATGTATACGGGTATGGAACGATTATATTTCAGTTTTATTGGCTAAAGGGCTGACGACTGAATTGTACACAAATGCGCAACAAGTCCCCAAAACATGATTTTTACTGTGAGATTTGGGGACTTGTTATTGACTTGTTGCAGATTGTCAGATATACTCCATACAGATGGAGGTATTTATTTATGAATAATACATTTATTGGAAGAAAAAATGAAACAGAACTTATACGGAGATACTACGATTCGCCCAAGTCAGAAATGATTGCGGTATATGGTCGCCGTAGAGTTGGAAAGACATTCCTGATTAAAGAAACAATGGGAGAATTCTTTGATTTTGAATTTGTAGGAATGTATAAGACTCCGGCAAAGATACAAAGAGAGCTTTTTCAAAAGAAGCTTAATTCTTTATCCGGAGATGATAAAACAGCGCCAAAGGATTGGTATGAGGCGTTTGACAGATTGTCTGAATATTTGCTCTCACTGAAAAAAAAGAAGGTTGTAGTCTTTCTTGACGAACTTCCTTGGATGGATAATATGAACAGTCGTTTTTTAAGCGCTTTTTCATATTTTTGGAATAATTGGAATGGCAAAAAAGTTCTTTTGAAGCTATTTGTATGCGGATCGGCAACAACATGGATGATCGATAAACTGATAGGAGATAAGGGGGGCTTATATGGCCGTGTCAGCAGGCAGATTTATCTGGCACCATTTACCCTTTGTGAAACAGAACAGTTTTTAAATGATGTAAAAAAGATGAACTACAATAAGATGCAGGTTCTGGATACGTACATGATCTTTGGAGGTATACCATATTATCTGGACATGTTGAATAGGAATAGACCTCTGACAGCTAATGTCGATAATCTGTTTTTTGATACGGACGCGCCACTGCGGACAGAATATGATTTTCTGTTCCGATCGTTATTTGTAAAGAGTAACAATTATCGGAAAATAGTTGAGTTTTTATCAAAAAAACTTGAAGGGCAGACACGGGAAGAAATACTAGCCGGATGTCGGGTAGAAGGGGGAGAATTAACAACTATATTAAAAAACCTGAATTCTTGTGATTTCATCAGAGTATATTATGATCCGAATAAAAAAGAAAAAGGGAAAATATATCAGTTGACGGATATGTTTACTTTGTTTCATATTCGATTTGTAAAACATAATAATGGTCAGGACAAGAAATTTTGGACGAAAAAATCGGGAACCGGTGAAATAAATGCATGGTTGGGATATGCATTTGAACAGGTTTGTTTACATCATACAGAGCAGATAAAAGCCGGACTTGGTATTTCAGGAATACTCTGTAATGTATACGCATGGAAAGAAAAGGGTTTTATTGATTCAGATGGAACAAAATGGGATGGCGGACAAATAGATCTTATAATAGACAGGGATGATAAGGTGATGAATCTCTGTGAGATAAAATATTCAAAAGACAAGTATACAATAACCGGAAAATATACAGAGACAATAAGGAAACGGACAAGTTTGTTTAGAAAGCAGAGCAAAACAAAAAAGGCGCTAAGGTGCACTTTTATCACAACATATGGAGTAAAGGATAATGACAATAAATCTATTGTTGATAATGAGCTTACGATGGAAGATCTTTTTCGTTGATACGCTGTTTGACTCATCCCCAAATCATAGCAATTATTAAGACCCATGGGGAGTAGTTGCTCGATTATCTCAGAAGATAAGTTAACTAAGAATATTTCAGTTTTTCGAAATAACGATTGAACAAAGAGATTCTCTATATTAAAGAAAGATTATGAATCAAAATAGATTAGGAGGAATATGAAAACTGCAAATCTTGTTATTACGATAATCTCTTCGCTCGTTATGCTGGTGGCGGATTTTCTGCTTTTCAGCATCTCGTTTTTGGGTTCTTTGGTGGGGGTTTTCGTCTACAACTTTTCTACTGCGGATCATGATAATATCCACGCGACGTTCGGAATGCTCGGCCTATCGTTGTTCATAGCAGTAGTTGCAATCGTTTCCCTTGCGCTCAGCATAGTCGCCTTCGTAAAGTCGCGTAAAGCCGACGCCGGGGCGAGGACTTACGGGATCCTAAGTTGCATCGTTTGCGGAATTACGTTGATAGCCAACATCTGTGCATTCCCGGTCACAATCTGGGTCAATGAGTCCGTCGCCGGGGCGGAGTTTTATATTGCGTGGCCGTACATAGGCTTCGCCATCCTGGTCCCGATGGCCGTGCTGTCGATTGTGGCTACCGTTAAGATAAGTAAACAGCAGGCAGATGTATACTAAGATCCGTTTTATCGGAAGATAATACCCCATGTATTATTTAAATAAAATGGAATAAACGGAAGGATTATTTCTATGATA
>DGUG01000085.1 GCA_002394535.1 Lachnospiraceae bacterium UBA4316 | reverse complement strand
GAGGATTTCGATTGCGGAATCATGATCTCGGCAAGCCATAACCCTTTCTTTGATAACGGCATCAAGCTTATGAACAAAGAAGGGGAGAAGATGGAGGATGAAGTCCAGGATCTTGTGGAACAGTTCATCGACGGAGAGATTGACGATGTTAAGTGGGCTACGGACGATAAGATCGGCAGAACTATAGATTTCTATTCAGGCCGTAACCGTTACATCGGATATCTTACAAGTATCGCTCCTGTATCCTTCGAAAAATGCAAGGTCGCGCTGGACTGTGCAAACGGAAGCTCATGGATGATAGGCAGGGCCGTTTTTGATGCCCTCGGAGCAAAGATAAATGTTATGAACGATACCCCCGACGGTGTGAACATCAACCTGAATGCGGGTTCTACGCATATCGAAGGTTTGCAGAAATACGTACGTGAGAATAAGGTTGATGTGGGCTTCGCTTTTGACGGAGATGCTGACAGATGTCTGGCGGTCGATGAATACGGGGATGTGGTAAACGGAGACATGATCATGTACATCTGCGCAAAGCATTTCAAGAACAAGGGAATGCTTCCGAGCAATACGGTAGTTACGACCGTAATGTCGAATTTCGGTCTGTACAAAGCGTTTGATAATATCGGAATTAATTATGAGAAGACGAAAGTCGGAGACCGTTATGTATATGAAAACATGAAGGAAAATGACCATATGATCGGTGGAGAACAGTCGGGTCATGTTATTTTCAGAAAATATGCCCACACAGGTGACGGGCTTGTCACAGCCATAATGCTCATGACGGTTCTGGTTGAGACCCACCTTCCGCTTTCAGTGCTTGCCTCCGAGGTCAAGATGTATCCACAGGTTCTTAAAAATGTGGAGGTTGATGACAAGGATGCAACGCTTGATGATCCTGCGGTTAAAAAGGCAGTTGATGATACGACTGCATATCTTGCAAATGACGGCCGTGTATTGCTCAGAGCATCGGGAACCGAGCCGGTTCTTCGTGTGATGAGTGAGGCCCAGACCTACAAAGATTGTGAGAAGTGTGTTGATGAGATAATCGATGCCATGAAGACATCGGGACATCTTATCAAGATACGGTGATCAAGGTGGCAAAAAGTTTTCGGTTTCTAATGGCAAGGAAAGGTGATAAAAATGAACTGTAAGATTGAAGATCTGTATGACCTGTCGCATTCGGCAGCGGGAGATTATCTCAAAGGCTTTACATATCCATGGGAAGCCCTTGACGGTATCAAGGAACTGATTCTTAAGATCGGGGCAACACTTTCGGAAGATGAATATGATCATCCCGAGGAGGATGTCTGGATCGCCAAAGATGCAAAGAGATATCCGAACAATTACATAGGAGGACCGTGCATTATCGGACACAATACCGAAATCCGCCCGGGTGCGTTCATAAGAGGTTCTGCGCTTGTAGGTGATAATTGTGTTGTGGGCAATTCTACAGAGCTTAAAAATGTAATACTCTTTGATAACGTACAGGTTCCCCATTACAACTATGTGGGAGATTCCATACTCGGATATAAAGCTCACATGGGGGCAGGATCAATAACAAGTAACGTCAAGTCGGATAAAAAACTTGTTGTTATAAAAGGCGAGGATGAGTCTATAGAAACAGGCCGCAAGAAGGTGGGTGCGATGCTCGGAGACAGGGTAGAAGTAGGCTGCAACAGCGTACTTAATCCCGGAACCGTTATCGGAAGAGACAGTAACGTTTACCCCGTATCATGTGTAAGGGGCGTGATTCCGGCAAACAGTATTTACAAAGAAGCAAAAAAGATAGTTATAAAAGAATATTAGACAGGAGGGAAAAAATGAGAGTAATAGTAGCCAACACATATGAAGAAGGTGCCAGAGCGGCAGCGGACATTATTGAAAAACTTGTTAGAGAAAATCCTACATGCACACTCGGTCTTGCAACCGGATCAAGCCCTGTGGGAATGTACAAGGAACTTGCAAGAAGATGCAAAGAGGAAGGACTTGATTTTTCGAAGGTTCATTCCGTGAATCTTGATGAGTACGTAGGTCTTGAACCTACACATCCCCAGAGTTACAGATACTTTATGGATGATAATCTTTTCAATCACATCAACATCGATAAGTCAAACACATATGTGGCAAAAGGTGTGGGAGATATTGAAGCAAACCTTAAGGAGTTTAATGATATTCTTGATAAAACCGATATCGATCTGCAGGTTCTCGGTGTAGGACCTGATGGCCATCTCGGATTTAACGAGCCCGGAGCAACTCTGTATGAAAAGGCACACAAAGAAACTCTTGAGGACAGTACAATCGACGCCAATACAAGGTTCTTTGAGAGCCGTGATGAGGTTCCGAAATATGCTGTAACAATGGGAATGGGAAGCATCATGAAGGCAAAGACTCTTCTTATGATCATTAACGGCAACAAGCAGGAGGCAGCAAGGAAGCTCCTTATGGAGGACAAAATCGATCCTATGTGTCCCGCAACATTTATGAGACTTCACAGAGACGCTGTTGTGGTAATAGAGAAGAAGCTTGCTGATGAGATAGGATATAAGGGATAACTTAAGTTTACTTTAGGTACAACAGGAATGACTTGCGAATGAACTGCAAATGACTTACACATTTGGAAGTGTAAGTCATTCTTGTATAGAAGAGTACGGTTTGTTTTCACAAAGGAGATCAGAGTATGTGCGGAATAGTTGGTTATATCGGAAACAGACAGGCGGCACCCATACTTCTTCAGGGGCTGTCCAAGCTTGAATACCGCGGCTATGATTCGGCAGGAATAACTGTAAGGAACGGAAGTGATCCGGCTGTGGTTGTCAAGACAATAGGAAAACTTCACAATCTGGTAGAGAAGACGGATGAGGGAAGAGCGCTTGTGGGAAACTGCGGTATAGGTCATACGAGATGGGCTACCCACGGAGCTCCGAGCAAAACGAATGCGCATCCACATGTATCCGGGAACTGTACCAACTCAGGATCCGGAGTGGTTGAATCGGAGGTTGTCGGCGTACATAACGGGATAATCGAAAACTATCAGGAACTCAAAGCAAAACTTGAACGTCATGATTACAGGTTCTACTCCCAAACCGATACGGAAGTTCTGATCAAACTTGTGGATTATTATTACAAAAAGTATAAGGTAGGCCCCATAGATGCTCTTGCGAAGACTATTGTGAGAGTGCGGGGATCTTATGCGCTGGTTGTTATGTTTTCCGATTATCCCGACAGAATATTTGTAGCACGTAAGGATTCGCCCATGATAATCGGGGTGAATGACGGGGAGTCATTCATAGCTTCCGATGTACCTGCCATATTGGAGCATACAAGAAATGTGTACTATATAGGCAATCTTGAAATGGCAGAGATATCGGCCGGAGATGTAACGTTCTACAATCTTGACGGAGATGCCATCGAAAAAGAGGTCACGAAGATCGAGTGGGATGCTCAGTCTGCCCAAAGAGGCGGATACGAGCATTTTATGATGAAGGAGATCCATGAGCAGCCAAAGGTTGTGCTTGATACTCTTCACAAGTATATAACAGGGAAAGACGGTTCATATGATATTGATCTGTCGGAGATTGGTATTACGGATGAAATGATAAGGAGTCTTTCCGAAATATATATTGTGGCCTGCGGGAGTGCGTGGCATGTGGGAATGGAGGCACAGTATGTGATAGAGGAGCTCACCGATCTTCAGGTAAGAGTAGAACTTGCTTCCGAATTCCGTTACAGGAAAAATCGCCTGGTTAAGGATGCTTTGGTGATCATCATTTCCCAGTCGGGAGAGACGGCGGACTCCCTTGCCGCTCTTCGTATGGCAAAGGAGAAAGGCATTACGACACTGGCACTCGTGAATGTTGTGGGCTCGTCAATAGCCAGAGAAGCTGACTATTGTATGTACACCCTTGCAGGCCCGGAAATCTCGGTGGCAACTACAAAAGCTTACAGCTGTCAGCTTGTGTGCATGTATATGCTTGCTCTTAAAATTGCGGCTGCAAGAGGCTGCATGGAGTCTGTTTCGTCATATGTAACGGAACTGTTATCTCTTCCCGACAAGATGACAAAGGTCCTCGATGACAAGGAAAGGATACAATGGTTTGCATCCAAGTATTCAAATGCAAGGGATATTTTCTTCATCGGAAGAGGTATTGATTACGCGGTCTGTCTTGAAGGCTCACTAAAGATGAAGGAGATCAGTTACATCCATTCGGAGGCATATGCAGCAGGCGAATTAAAGCATGGTACCATATCGCTTATCGAAGACGGAACTCTTGTAATAGGGACGCTTACTCAGACCGATCTCTACGAAAAGACCCTTTCCAATATGATGGAGTGTAAGAGCCGGGGAGCGTATCTTATGGGAATTACCGCATACGGAAAATACGATGTGGAGGATTCCGTCAACTTTACGGTTTATGTTCCCACGGTGGATGAACACTTTATCGGAAGTCTGGCGATTATTCCGCTCCAGCTTCTCGGCTATTATCTGAGTGTTGCAAAAGGGCTTGATGTTGATAAACCCCGCAACCTTGCAAAGAGTGTTACCGTGGAGTAAAATAGATGGATGCTGTGACGCTCAATTCTTAGGAGGTAAATACGATGCAGGAATATGCACCTGTTAAACAGGGAAAGGTAAGAGAAATATATGATGTAGGAGACAATCTTGTAATTGTTGCAACCGACAGAATCAGCTGCTTTGATGTTATTCTGGACAACGAGATAACAAACAAGGGAAAAGTTCTTACCCAGATGTCGGAGTTCTGGTTTGACTTCACGAAGGATATTGTTCCGAACCATATGATCTCCACCGATACCTCCGACATGCCGGAGTTTTTCAGAAATGAAAAGTTTGAAGGACGGAGCATGCTTGTTAAGAAGCTTTCCATGCTTCCGGTGGAATGCATTGTAAGAGGATATATTACAGGTACCGCATGGAAAGAATATGTGAAATCTCAGACCGTTTGTAAAACGCCTGTAGTTCCCGGACTTGTGGAGTCACAAAAGTTTCCCGAGGCAATCTTCACTCCTTCCACAAAGGCTGAGATCGGAGATCATGATGAGAATGTTTCGTATGATGAGTGCATAGATTATCTTGAGACAAGATTTCCGGGTAAAGGCAGGGAATATGCTTCGAAGATCAGGGATTACTCGCTTGCCATATATAATAAGTGCGCAGACTATGCAAGGGGACGTGGTATAATAATTGCCGATACGAAGTTTGAATTCGGTCTGGATGAAGACGGAAATATTGTACTGGCTGACGAGGTATTAACCCCCGATTCGTCAAGATTCTGGCCGGCGGATAAATATGAGAGCGGAAGAAGTCAGGAATCTTTTGACAAGCAGTATGCAAGAGACTGGCTGACAAATAATAAGGATCATTCGTGGCGCCTTCCGGAAGATGTAACAAAGGTTACGATAGACAAGTACATCAGCGGATTTAAAATGCTTACAGGCAGAGAACTTCGGTAATTCGCAACTTTGCCCGTTTATGAGGTTTAACTTATGCAAACTGACAAATATATAAGTCCTTTATCGGAGAGATATTCATCCAAGGAGATGCAGTTCATTTTTTCACAGGACAAGAAGTTTTCCACATGGAGAAAGCTTTGGATTGCTCTGGCTGAGACCGAAAAAGAACTCGGTCTTGAATCGGATGGTAAACCCGTTATAACCGATGAGATGATCGAAGAGATGAAGGCTCATGTTGACGATATCAATTACGATGTTGCAAAGGAGCGGGAGAAGGAAGTAAGACACGATGTAATGAGCCATGTGTACGCATACGGCGTCCAGTGTCCGAAGGCGGCGGGTATTATCCACCTTGGTGCCACAAGCTGCTATGTCGGTGACAATACGGATATCATTATTATGCGTGAAGGCTTGCAGCTTGTCAGAAAAAAACTCATAAACGTAATCGGTATACTCGCTGATTTTGCCAATGAATATAAGGCTGTTCCGACCCTTGCTTTTACGCATTTTCAGCCTGCCCAGCCTACAACAGTGGGAAAGAGAGC
>DGUG01000208.1 GCA_002394535.1 Lachnospiraceae bacterium UBA4316 | reverse complement strand
ATTCAGGAGACAATCCGTCCCTCTGCAGATCTAAGGAATCACTACAATGAGATTTCAAAACAGTGCAGGGAAGGCAATGAGGCTGTTATTATAACTGTAAACGGAAGAGGCGATACTGTTTCGCTTTCATACGAAGATTATAAGAACATGAAATCAAGGATCGAGCTTCTTGAAATTCTCGGGGAGGCTGACGATGATGTGAGAAATGGTCGGGTTGCTCCTATAAGTGAGACATTTGATGATCTCCGTGCTATTCTTAAGGAGGGTTGATTTTGAAATATAAAATCGTCCGCACTGATACAGCGGATGCCCTCATAAGAAAAATAGTTCTGTATGTTGCAGATAAGTTTGACAATGAAACGGCACTGGATAAACTTGATGAACTTGAATCATCTATCATGACTCTTGCTGATAATCCATATATCGGTGAGAAACCGAGATATCCTGTTCTTAAAAGGCAAGGCTACAGAGTTCTTATAACTGAAAAGGATCTTGTGTTCTATAAGATTGATGAGGACAAAAAAATCGTGACCATCTATGCTGTTACAGATCAAAGACAGGGCTATTTAAGCATAATCAGGGGATTATAAATCATCAGGCTTTATCAGCCAATAATACTTCGGAGGAAATCATATGCCGGTAAGAAGACCGGTATGTCTTATCTGCCTCCTTTTCCTTGTAATAATCTATATGGTTACCGGCGGCGCGCCTAAGCCATCATGGGACGTTGATGCGGCAGACGGGAAGACCGTTACGGTTACAGGCACTGTTGCCGACAGACAGGAAAAGAATGGTACACTTCAGGTTTATCTTAAGAATGTCAGTTTTGAGACCGAATCAGAAAGCATTTCATCATCTCAGCAATCAAGAGACATCCATTCAGATCAGACATACTTTCCGGAAAAATCAAAGGGAATAGTTCTTAAACTATCCGATGAACAATCAAATACCGAATATGCGAAGCTTGGCTCAAGCTTAAGAGCCAAAGGGGTATTTGCACCCTTTGAGATGCCAAGATGCGAGGGAATGTTCGATTCAAGAACATATTATCTTGTGCGCGGGTATGAAGGACAGTTAATGAGAGCCAGAATAACGGGGGTATCGCAGGAATACAGCATTATAAAGGAAAGCTTAAGAAATCTCAGGGATATGGCAACTGCCATACTTCAAGGCAATATGAGTGAAAACGATGCCGGCCTTGTGGCAGCAATGACGCTTGGTGACAAGAGCGAACTGGATACTGAAATCAAGGAGCTGTATCAGGTTGCCGGGATCAGTCACGTCCTTGCATTGTCCGGACTTCATATTGCATCGGTGGGACTGGCCCTTCTATCCTTACTCCGTAAGACCGGGATAGGAGAAAGAGGTGCAGCTGTGATATCCGGGACGGTGATCGTATTTTATGCGGTTATGACCGGAATGAGCGTATCAACGGTAAGAGCGCTTATCATGTTCCTGCTGTCTGTCATAGCGATACTGATCGGAAGAACTTATGACCTTATCTGTGCCGCAGCCTGGTCAGCCGTGATCATACTCGCTTTTAACCCGTATTATGTATATGACTCGGGTTTCCTTCTTTCGTTTCTGGCTATAGTCGGGATTGCTTTCATCTATCCGGTGCTTGAGGGGATCCCACGGATTCTGGGAAAGGCAGAAGCCGGTTTTCTAAAGGAGAACGAAAAATCAAGCAGCAGAATACACGTATTCATCGGTAAAATGTATCAGGGCATATGCATAAGCCTCTCCGTTATGATAGCTACATTTCCGGTAATGGCAAACGGCTTTATGCAGGTATCCGTATGGTCGGTAGTTATAAACCTTGCGGTAATCCCCCTTATGAGTGTGGTGCTTGCCACGGGATTCCTGGGCATAATAGTGGGACTATGCGGCCTGAATCCGTGGATAATACTTAAAATAACACATTATATTTTAAATTTTTATGAGGTTGTTTGTGAAACGTCTGCAAAAATTCCCGGAAATCTGTTCATCACCGGAAAACCGGAGACATGGCAATTAATAACGTATGCCATTATTACAGGAATGGCTGTATTTGCTGGAAATATGGCACTTTCAAAACGAAATAAAAAAACACTGCTGCAAAAATCCGTTAACCAAACCGGTCGACATAATTCGAAAGATAACACAAGAAATTCAATAGAGAGATCTAATAAAATCACATACGTTATCAACACTGTAAGTTCTGAAAGAGCAAACAAGGTAAGAAAAATAACATTATTAATGATAACTATGGTTATGATCATATGTTCTGTAGTTATTGTAAACCACCGTAAGAGAGAGGAACTTGAGATCAGAAATGTGGATGTGGGTCAGGGAGACTGCGCTCTGATATGGGGACACAGTGTTCCGGTAATAATGATCGACGGAGGCAGTACGGATATCAGGCAGGTAGGAAAGTACAGGATAGTACCCGTACTTAAGGCTAATAGGGTTTCCAAGGTGGATTATTGCTTTATTTCCCATATGGACAGTGACCATGTGAACGGAATTCTTGAGATACTTGAGGATGAAAAATGCGGGATAACCGTAAAAAATGTTGTAATCTCTGAGGCAGCGTACAGGAAAGAAGCGGATAATGAGAATATGAAGCGACTGTTTGCGGCGGCGGAGAAAGGGATGTGTGAGGTAATGACGATCTCTTCATCCGATGAGCTAAAACTTGGAGATCTCCGTATTAGGTGCCTTGCTCCAAAGAAAAATTGGGAAGGGACATTTGATGCCAATGATGCCTCGATTGTATTAACCGCCCACTATGCGAACTTTTCGGCACTGTTTACCGGAGATATCAGTGAGAACACCGAACGGCAAATATTAAGATTTATTCCGGATGTGTCCTATCTTAAGGTTGCCCACCATGGGAGCCGTACATCGTCGTCCTATGATTTTCTCAGGGAAGCCTCTCCGGAAATCTCCGTTATATCCGTAGGAGAGGGCAATTCATACGGACATCCTACTCCGGAGGCCCTTGCCAGACTGAAAGAGATTGACAGCGAAATCTATAGAACTGACATAGGCGGAGAAGTAATCATACGGATCAATCGTGATAAAATGCATATTACACAGTACATGGAAAAGCGATAATTACAGCGCTTTGATCATAAAAATCATAAGAAAATAAAATTGGGTATAGGATTTTTCTACAATATATGGTATCTTATTAAATGTAGTTGCACTTATTGTAGTTAATGGCGCGACTTTTTCGCACAAATAAGGGGAAATAAATGAATACTGAAGAATTGCTGGAAAGACTTGAGGCAGCAGAAGAAGGGGAACTTAAGGAACTTAAGTTGTGGCTGTTCAAGGAGAGCATCAGACTTCGGGATGAAAAGCATGATCTCGAGATGGAAAAGAGGGATTTTCTGAACGAGAGAGAGAACACCCGAGAAGAGAACCGCAGATACGAGGAGCATCTGTCGGTAAGAGGCAGACAACTCAGAAGAGAAGAAGAGCTGATCGAGCAGAAACACGAGGTTATAAAGCGTGGTTTCGAGGAACTTGACCGTGACAGGCAGGCACTTATTGCAAGAGAGAATTCCGTAAGAGCCCAGGAAGCACAGCTGCGGGATCGAATCTCGCGGAGTTACGATCTTGAATCCGCAGAGGTCAATGATGTGTTATTCAGAGGCGCGGATAACATTCTTCTGATCAAGAAACGATATAAAGATCTTATGAAGATGTTCCATCCCGATTGCCTCGGCGGTGACACCGAAATGGTCAAGGCTCTTAACAGAACATATGACCGGCTGATCAAAGAATGCGATGCATACGGAAAAAGAAGACGCGCTTAACGCGTCTTCTTTTTTGTCTTAGTCGAGTGAAGCGAAATTATAATGACGAAAGGCAGGAGAAGAAATCATATGAGAGCGTACATACTTCCGCATCCGCCTATTGCGGTACCCGAAGTCGGCGGTGAGGAAATACACAAAATAGAAGCTACGGAAGAAGCTTTTGATAAAGTTGCGGCTGATATTGCAGAATACGATCCGGAGACGATAGTTATAATCTCTCCCCATAATATCATGTACCGCGACGCTTTTTATATTGCGAAGGGTTCGGGCGGAGAAGGTAATCTCGCAAGATTTGGCGCTCCTAAGCCCGATGTTTATTTTCCTTATGATACTGAACTTGCAGAAGAGATAGTGGGACTTTGCAATGAATTCGATATACCGGTTGTTTATTCGGAAGAGGGGGCACAGGATGTAGATCACGGAACTTTCGTTCCACTATATTATGTAAACCGAAAATACGGAATGCCCCAAACCTCACCATATAAAATCCTCCGAATAGCTCCGTCAATGCTGCAGGATGATGTACTGTATGATATGGGATACCTGATAGAGAGAGCGGTAGCCCATATCGGAAGACGTGCTGTCATAATTGCCAGCGGAGATCTGTCGCATAAGCTCAAGGAGGACGGCCCATACGGATTTATTAAGGAGGGACCGGAGTTTGACAGATTAGTAACGGATGTTATGAAAAGCGGAAATCTCGACAAATTCGCAGATATTGACAAGACTGTCAACGACCGTTCGGCAAACTGCGGATATCCCGGTTTTGTAATGCTTGCAGGGGCTCTTCAGGATTATAAAATAACATCCGATTTCCTCTCTTATGAAGGAGTATTCGGGGTAGGATACGGTATTTGTATTTTCGAATGTGAAAACTGGTACGTCAGACTTGCAAAAAAGTCACTTGAGAAATATGTTCGTGAGGGCAGACAGCTGGAGCCGGAAGATACAGAGGAGTTTCCGGATTTCTTTACAAGGGAGAAGGCCGGGGTATTTGTGTGCATTAAGAAGGCAGGTCAGCTTCGGGGATGCATCGGAACAATTCTTCCGTCATATGACAATACTCTCGAGGAGACCTGTGCTCTTGCCATAAGTGCCGGAACGAATGACCCGCGATTTTCGCCGGTAAGTGCAGAGGAGCTTTCGGAACTTGATTATACGGTGGATGTTATGGGAACGCCGACACCGGCAAAGGTTTCGGAACTTGACGAGAAGAGATACGGGGTGATAGTGAGCGCGGGGCGACGCCGCGGCCTCCTGCTTCCTAACCTTGAAGGAGTTGATTCCGTTCAGGAACAGATAGATATTGCATCCCGAAAAGGGGGGATAGCTCCCGGAGAGGATATTGAGATAGAAAGATTTACGGTGGAAAGACATACATGATATGTAACAACTGCTCGCATAAATGTGATATTCCGGAAGGTAAAAGCGGGATCTGCCACGCCAGAAGCTGCCGTAACGGCGCCATAGTATGCGATAATTACGGTCATATAACGAGCCTTGCTCTTGATCCGATAGAAAAGAAGCCGCTTGCGCGATTTTATCCCGGATCAAAGATCCTCTCCGTTGGTTCATATGGATGTAATATGCATTGTATGTGGTGCCAGAACGATTCGATCTCGAGAGGATATGTTGATTCTGATATTCTGACTGCGCAGGAACTTGTTGATACAGCTGTAAGTACAAGGGAGCGTGGCAATATCGGAATCGCTTATACATATAATGAGCCCTTGGTAGGCTATGAGTTTGTAAGGGATTGTGCTATACTTGCAAAAGAGCATGACCTCGTAAATGTATCTGTGACAAACGGAATGCTTGATTCTCAGCGCTTTTGCGAACTGCTTCCGTATATGGATGCATATAATATAGACCTGAAAACGGGAATTGCATCTAAGTATGAGGCTATCGGCGGAGACATTGCTCTGATAGAGCGAAACATCGAGAGTGCGCATCGTGCCGGGAAGCATGTGGAACTTACGACTCTTGTAGTTCCGGGTTTTAATGATGACACAGATGATTTTAAGCGTATTATAGATTTTATTGCCGCGCTTGACCGGCTGATTCCGCTTCATATTACAAGATTTTTCCCGGCGGGAGACATGAAGGATGTTCCTCCGACAAAACTGCAGATCCTGTACGATCTCAAACAGATGGCGGAAGAGAAATTAAAATATGTATATTTGGGGAATGTTTAGACTATGATATTCAAAAGATTGGCAATTCTTACGACGATCCTTGCGCTTATGTCGCCGAACATTGTTTACTGTTCGGAGCAGATTCCGGTAAATCCTGTGGATATATTTTTATCGGCGAGCGCTTTTGTCGGTAATTCCGTCGGCGAAGGACTTACCATGTATAATAATGCGAAGGGCAAAGTGCCCCTGGGCAGTGCGACGATGCTGACAAGGGTCAGCTATTCTTTTTACGCGGATGAGAGAGGCATGAGCAGGTATATTCCGAAGCTTGCCGGTGCCCCCATGAGGGCGAAGGATGCCATTAAACAGTGTGGCGCACAATATGTCTTTATCTGCATGGGAACAAATGATCTTGTGGGGAACGCTTCCTGTGAGGGAGCATGTCAGAAATATCAGCAGTATATAGAAGGAATTCTGGCAGAAAATCCCACGGTCACTATTTTTATCGAAAGCTGTACTCCCACAAGGCCAGGAAGTAATGTCAGCAATGATAAGATAACCCTGTTCAATTCATATATGGAGAGTTATTGCAGCCTGTTTCCCAATATGTTTTATGTAGACATTTCAACACCGCTTAAGGATGAGAGCGGGTATCTCGCTTCCGGGTATTGTTCCGACGGCAGCTGTCATCTTACGAATACTGCTTACGGGATATGGGCTGATACGGTGAGGACTTATATTTCGGCATATATTGCGGCAATGAATGCGGCAAGGGCTGAGGCTGCCGCAAGGGAAAGGGCTCTCGCAAAGGCCAATTACGAGAAAACCATGGATGAGATGTATAATAAGAAACAAAAGAGCCGTGATGAGCGTATAAATGAAGAGCGGCAGGCAGCTGCCGCTCTTCGTGAAGAAAATTCTATACCGTTTCGTCAGGATGAGGAGCTTCTTCAGGGGCTGAATCTTCAGAAGATGCAGTATCAGAATCTTCAGGTTTCACAGACTCTTCCGTCTCCTCTTTTGAGGATGCAGCCTTTAGATCATCCTTATAGTCCGCTATCTTCTCGTCAGCTGCCACAAGCTTTCCCATATATTCCATAAGATCCGATGCGGGAGCATCTTTGTACATCTCGTAGTATTTTTTTCCGAGCTTGTAATAGTATTCCTGTTTCTTGGCTTCCTCGGCTTTGATAAGAGCCTGAAGCCGGGCTACTTCACCGTATTCACGAGCCTTATCGGCAACAGTATTGATGACCTCGGTGACTTTTTCCGTTAAATCAGTAAAATCCGCCATTATGATCCTCCTATGCACAATTCAACTATAAGCATCTCGACTCCTACCCGCGGATCCAAAAGACCGCTTTTGATCCGCTCATCAGTGTCGGCACACATCTCAATCTTGTGTCTTATGTCAATTTTACTACTCTTTCTTGCGGCGGGCAACGCCATTTTTACCCGCGTCTCACGCATGCCGAGTGTCTGCGCCATATCCTTTGGGGAAACGTGTTCTTCATTCATTTGCATTGCGTGAAGTATAAGTCGCATCTGCTCGCGTATAAGCGATAATATTGATATGGGCTCATTTCTGAGTGTAAGCAGGTCCGCATACAGACCCACGGCTTTTTTTGTATCATGATCAAGTATGGCATCGATCATTGTAAATATCCTGTCTTCCGGAAGGGGAGGCATTACTGCTTCCACGTCTTCGGGTCTTATGCCGTCCTTTTTGAAGGTATAGGAAATGATTTTTTCCAGCTCTCCGGATACCTGCCACAGATCGTCTCCGCAGCGCTGCATAAACATTTCAAGGGCATTTGCTGTAATCTGACGGTGCTCCCGGGACAGCCTCTTTAATATAAAATCACGAAGATCGTCATCGGAGAGATCGGCAAATTCGGCTACCGTTCCCTTGGACTTTGCCGCCTTGGTCTGGCGAAGGCGCAGGTCGATCTTGTCTTCGGAAAAGATAAGGCATGTAGTTTCGGAAATGTTTGGAATGTAGTCAGCCAGTTCCTCGCATGAATGCGAAAAAAGCTCGGTGTTTTCGAGGACGATAACTCTCTTTTCGGCCATAAAGGGCATCGTCTGGGCAAGATCAATAACTTCCTTTATGTCGATTTTCTTACCGTAATAATATGTAAGATTCATTGTATCGCCCTTGGCAACAAACAGGCTTACGAGAACTTTTTCATAGCGTTTCCTGTTATAACTCTGGGGACCATAGAGAACATATATGTTTTTGTATATTTTATTCTTGATGTCAGCTTCGAGTTGCTTCATTAATAATTCTCCGTGCTTTTCCCAAAAAACCGGATCAGCAGTAGTGCACCTTGGGGATATTATATCATGGGGTGTCAAAAAGAACCGTCCCTTTTGACACAATAATGATAATTAATAGTTAAAAAACAGTATAAATGTGACGAAATAATAGTTGTTATAAGGTACATTTTCGTGATAAAATACAAAATGTAGGGGAACTACTATGCAAGGATGCAAGAGATATTGATAAGAAGGAGTAAAAGAAAAGAATGAAGAAGAATGGATTTAACATGAACAAAATGTTGCTGCTCTTCAGCATGGTTCCGATGTGTGTTACCGCTTTGGTAATACTGATCATATCGGTAATTCTTCTGACCAACAACATGGAGCAGAAGGTTGAGGATCAGCTGCTTGTTGCGGCTCAGGGATTAAAGGATTATTCCGAGTTCGAACTCAAGGAGGGAGCAACAGAGGTTACTTATGATTCCGATTATATCGACTGTCTGAAGCCTTATGATGTGGATCTGACCGTTTTCATTGGAGATACCAGATTCTGCACATCAGTCTTAAACGATAAGGGTGAGAGAAATGAAGGAACCCAGGCTGCGGAAGGTATATGGCCTACGGTTAGTTCGGGTAAGAACTTTATTAATAACAATACTAAGGTTGCCGGCAAGGATTACTATGTTGTATATATGCCTCTTGTGGATGGACAGGGCAAGGTAATAGGTATGTCATTTGCCGGAACCCCGAGAGCCGATATTGTGGCTGCAAGAAATCATATCATCCTGGTAGCGGTTATTGTGGGACTCTTTCTTATTGCTGTTTTCGTTGTGATAGTCGTTCTGCTGTCGAAGAAGATCTCCGGTCCCCTTAGAGCTACAGCGTCAAGCCTTGAGACCATCGCAAAGGGTGACCTTACGGCGGAGAATGAGAGTGTGTCACACGTTGCAGAAACATACAGCCTGATCCAGTCATACCGTGAATTACAGGCAAGCATTAAGCATATGCTCGGAGGCATCAAAGATGATGCCACAAAGCTTGCCGATGAGGTACGTGAGGTATCACAGCTTGCCGAGCAGAGCAATTCATCAACGGAGCAGATCAATTCCGCTATAGCAGAGCTTGCGGACGGCGCTACATCAATGGCTCAGAATGTCCAGAACATCAACGAACAGGTTATGGAAATGGGCGGCCTCATCAACAGTGTTGTAGAGTCTGTAGATACACTTTCCAATTCTTCATCCGCGATGCAGCAGGCTAACAATGAAGCATACGGATATATCAACAACCTTGAGAAATCATCTGCCACAACTAAGGATGCTGTTGCAGGTATTAAGGCTCAGGTTGTTAACACCAATGAAGCTATCGGCAGGATCACAA
>DGUG01000090.1 GCA_002394535.1 Lachnospiraceae bacterium UBA4316 | reverse complement strand
ATTTGTCTACAATAATCAGTTAAAGTTGTCCGGAAGGCTCATAGACTGCTATTTGAAGAAACCGTATACATACCATCTCGAAAAGAACTCCGCTGAGATGATTCGTTCGATAATGCTTGATGCGGAGCGATTCTTCCAGATGCTGCTCACGATCTTTTCGGTATTTTCGGAAGTAATGGTGTCGGCACTTTTGTGTATATATCTTCTGATTGTTGACTGGATGATAACGGTCTCTGTTGTAGTGATACTGCTTGTATTTTCAGGACTCTATCTCCTTATATTCCACGGAAGGACGAAGGAAAACGGCAAGATCTCACAGTATAATGACGGCAAGATGCATCAGGCCATTAATCAGGCTCTCGGCGCGGTAAAGGATATCAAGATTCTCCACAGGGAGGAATACTTCGTAAAAGCGTTTACAAAGCGCGGTGCCAAGAAGTACACGGCGGTAAGGAACAATGAGATACTGGGGCAGATCCCGGCATATCTTATTGAGACGGTATGCGTAGGTGCAATATTACTTGTTCTTGTATTCAAACTTTACAACGGGCAGGATCTAAACGATATGGTTCCGCAGCTGGCGGCATTTGCGATGGCGGCGTTCAAGCTTCTGCCTTCGGTTGGCAAAGTTGATAACTATCTCAACCTTATAGTGTTCCTAAAGCCTTCGGCTGACCTTATCTACCGCGATATCAAGGACACGGAAGATATGCTCGGTGTTATGATTAAGGATAATGACGATTCGGCTATGAAGTCATCTGATATTAGGGTTGAAAATGTATCGTACAGATACCCCAACATGACGGAAAATGTTCTCACGGATGTAAACTTTACCATTCCGGATGGTGCATCTATAGGACTTGTGGGACCGTCGGGTGCCGGAAAATCAACCATAGCCGACATCATCCTCGGAATACTGACACCCACCGAAGGACGGGTTATGTACGGGGATATGAACGTGCACGAGCACCCTATCAAATGGTCACGAAAGCTTGCCTATATTCCGCAGGCCATATTCCTTGCCGATGAGCCCATAAGGAATAATGTTGCCTTCGGAATAGAGGATGAAGATATAGAGGAAGATAAGGTATGGCAGGCACTTCGCGAGGCACAGCTCGATGAGTTTGTAAAATCACTTCCCGAGGGGCTTGATACGATGGTGGGAGAGCGGGGAGTGAGACTGTCCGGCGGACAGAGACAGAGGATAGGTATAGCAAGGGCACT
The DNA here is from genome assembly GCA_002394535.1 of Lachnospiraceae bacterium UBA4316. GTDB lineage: Bacteria > Bacillota > Clostridia > Lachnospirales > Lachnospiraceae > UBA2868. The sequence continues at coordinate 10,592 of DGUG01000090.1, read as the reverse complement.
CTACGGTGATCCCGAAATAATGGTATTGGATGAGGCAACGTCAGCTCTCGATTCGGAAACCGAGGCTGCCGTCATGGATGCCATTGAGAGATTCCAGGGCAAGAAAACCCTTATCATAATTGCACACAGACTGACAACGATAAGCAACTGTCAGATCATATACAGGGTAAATGAAGGAAAGATTACCGATTACACCGAAGAATTCAGGAAAGAGAACGGCTGATGGATTACAAGCTAAGTGTTATATTCATAACATACAATCATGCCAAATACGTTGAAAGAGCACTCATGAGTGTCATAAACCAGAAGACGGACTTTCCTTTCGAGATAGTTGTGGGTGATGACTGTTCCACGGACGGAACGCAGGATATACTTAAGCGGATCGCATCCGGACATCCGGAGGTAAAGCTTAATCTTCGGAGCGAAAACACCGGAGGGCGTCCGACACTTAATGTATATGAAACGACGAAGAAGTGTACCGGGCAGTACCTTGCGTATCTTGAAGGTGATGACTTCTGGACGGATGATTACAAGCTTCAGAAGCAGGTTGATTTTCTGGAAAATCATCCGGAGTATACTGCATGTACCCATTCCATGAAGATGGTGGATGAGAATAATGCTGATATTACTGATCCGGATGTTCTGTCCATAGGGAGCCTGTATGACTGGAGCGGTGATTTTACGTACGAGGATTACTGCTACAGCGGCAAGTGGCCGGGACACTACGCAAGCGTTGTGAGCCGCAACATATACAAAGCTCGGAAGTATGACTATACCATACTGTACAGGGCCAGCGATTTTACGGATGATGCGCTGATACTTCTGTTCCTTCTCATGCAGGGTAAGATATACCGCATGGATGAGGTTATGAGCGTATGGAGGTACGTGAAGAAGGCAGGAGCGGGGAACTGGAACTCCATCGCAATAAAACGCAACATAGGGAAGGAAGACTGCTATCTGTCCAAGACTATGATGCAGTGGATAGAGCAGTACAGGCCGCTTAGTGATTATTCAAGGAAGCGGTGCAGAGGTGATTTCGGGCTGGCACTCAAGGAGTATGTCAAGAGACCCAGTAAGGAGAACAAACAGTTCCTTCGCGATATGTACGAGTACGGTATCACCCACGTGGTTTTGAAAGACAAGAAGAGTTCGCTGCTTGGGTACAGCGTCAGATATATTATCAGTAGGATATTTCAGCGGAGATAAAAGGCTATGAGAATAAACGTTATAAAATCATCCATGCCTCCTTTTGAGGAGTACGTCGAGGCCATAAAGCCCTTATGGGAATCGGTGTGGCTGACCAATATGGGAGTCAATCATGAGAAACTGGCAGAGCGGCTGTGTGAATATCTGAAGGTTTCCAATGTGTCGCTGTTTGTAAACGGGCATATGGCACTAGAACTTGTTCTGCAGGCAATGGATCTTGAAGGCGAAGTCATAACGACTCCCTTTACCTTCACGTCAACAACACATGCGATTGTAAGGAACGGGCTGACACCGGTGTTCTGTGACATCAATCCCAGGGACTACACGATGGATGTGAGCAAAATAGAAGAACTCATAACCGACAGGACATGCGCGATAGTTCCGGTTCATGTGTACGGATGTCTGTGTGACGTTGAAGCGATAGAGGCTATTGCGAAGAAGCATAACCTGAAGGTCATATATGATGCCGCCCATGCATTCGGAGTAGAGTACAAGGGCAGGGGTGTGGGTACATTCGGTGACGCATCCATGTTCAGCTTCCATGCGACAAAAGTGTTCCATACCATCGAGGGCGGAGCGATAACGACGGATGACAGGGAGCTTATATACAAGCTCTGGAAGCTCAAGGACTTCGGAATCAAGGATGAAGAGGTTGTGGACGGTATCGGTGCGAATGCCAAGATGAACGAGTTCTGTGCGGTTATGGGATTGTGCAATCTCGACCACATAGATGAGGAGATCGCAAAGAGGGAAAAGGTTACAGGGCGTTACAGGCAGAATCTTGCGGACGTAAAGGGTATTACGATCCTGCAGCCCCAGAAGGATGTCAAACCGAATCATGCCTACTTCCCTATAGTTGTTGATGAGAAGGAATTCGGTGCGGGACGCCAGACGATATACGACAGATTAAGAGAGAATGACATTTATACGAGAAAATATTTCTATCCGCTGACAAGCGACATGGACTGCTACAGAGGAAGGTTTGACAGCAGTCTTACACCGGTGGCGAAGCAGATAGCCGAAAGGGTGCTGACGCTTCCTATGAGTGCCCATTTAACCGAGGAAGACGTGGACAGGATATGTGATATCATAAAGGACTGCAGGGGTGCGATCAATTGATAATCGTAAGATTTACATCCGGGCTTGGGAACCAGATGTTCCAGTATAATCTGTACAGCTTCTTAAGGGAGCGGTATCCCAGGGCGCAGGTTCGGGCCGATGTCACCTGGTTTTATACCGATGACGAGCACCACGGATTTGAACTTCGAAGAATATTCGAAAACGTCCCCGGTTCAAAATTCAGGCTTGATGAAGCAACAACAAAAGAGATATATTCGGTATCGGGGCAGATCCCGACGCCCATAAAGGGACCTCTTGCCGGAACTGTTAAGTTCCTGTTAGGGCCAGTGAACCGGAAGCTTCGCGAGGCGGGAAAGATCGAGAAGAGCGGCAGAACCTTTGATGCGCTCTCCGAAAAAATATCATATGAAGATCTTTGCAGTCTTGATCCCGGGAAGAACTACTATATCTTCGGATTTTTTATCGAAGAAGACTATTACAGGGACAGGGTGGACAAGCTTAAGCAGGAGCTGGTATTTCCGCCCCTTACGGGAGAAAATAAGTCGCTGGCTGATAAGATGGAGAAGGAGAATTCCGTTTCCATCCATGTAAGGCGGGGAGATTATCTGTCGCAGACATATGCGGGACGATTTTTGTGCCTTGAGAGAGATTACTACGAAGAAGCGGTCAGGATAATCAAAGAGAAGATAGAAAATCCCGTATTCTACATATTTTCGGAAGATGGGGAATATGTAAAGCGGGAATTCTCGTGGCTTGATAACAAGACGATAGTAAACATCAACAAAGGGAACGACAGCTTCAGGGATATGCAGCTTATGAGCAAATGCAAGGCGAACATCATCGCAAATTCAACCTTCAGCCAGCTTGCGGCGATCCTTAACGACAATCCCGGGCATATAACGGTCTATCCCGCAAAGTATATGGCGGATGAAGAAACGGAAGTCCGCACTATGCCGGGCTGGATCAGAGTGTAGAGTGGCGATAAAGCGAAGGAGATGCTTCATATGACACCGATGGTATGGCTTATCATACTGATCATATGTCTCGTGATTGAGTTTGTCAGGATCGAGCTTATAGGCGCCTGCGGAGCGGGAGGCGCTCTTGTGGGGCTTGTCCTGAACATACTCGGGTTTAACCCGTTCCTTCAGATAGCAGCAGCTGTAGCCGTTGCGGTATTTTTGTTCATAGTTGTCAGACCTGCCGGAATGAAATATGTGATTCGGGCACGGCGGGAGAAGCAGCTTATGGAGCTTGAAGGAAGAGATGCGATAGTTACGGTCAGGATAGATAACACAAACGAGTCGGGAGTTGTCAGGATCGGTAACAAAAACTGGTCCGCAAGGAGCAACCGGCCCAACGGAATCATAGATGAAGGTGAAGTTGTAACGGTTGTGGCAATGCGGGGAAACGTGGCATACGTTGACCGCAAGAGATAGGATAAATCATTATCAAGGAAAAAGAGAGGCAGATAAGATGAGTTTAAAGGGACGGGATTTTTTGACGCTCAAGGATTTTACGAAGGAAGAGATCGAGGAGTTTCTCGACCTTGCCGCTGAGCTTAAGGAGAAGAAGAAAAAAGGAATATTCGACAGACAGTATCCGGGTAAAAATGTTGCCCTTATATTCGAGAAAACCAGTACGAGGACGAGATGTTCATTCGAGGTTGCGGCCCATGACATGGGAATGGGCGCCACGTTTTTAGACCCCGGGGCTTCACAGATCGGCAAGAAGGAAAGTATTGCCGATACTGCCTGCGTGCTCAGCCGCATGTATGACGGCATAGAGTACAGAGGATTTGAGCAGTCCATAGTCGAGGAGCTTGCCAAGTACGCGGATGTTCCGGTGTGGAACGGCCTGACAAACGAATATCATCCGACACAGATGCTTGCGGATCTGCTGACAATAAGGGAACACCTTGGCACGATAGAGGGCAGAAAGCTGGTATATATGGGGGATGCAAGATACAATATGGGCAACTCCCTTATGATCGCCTGCGCCAAGATGGGAATGCACTTTGTTGCGGGAACGAGCAGGAAGTATTTCCCGAACGCAAAGCTTGTTAAAGAGTGCGAAGAGTTCGCGAAGATCTCCGGCGGTTCTGTAGCTTTTGAAGAAGACGCATACAAAGCAGTAAAGGATGCGGATATAGTGTACACGGATGTGTGGGTTTCCATGGGTGAGCCCGATGAGATATGGGAGGAGAGAATCCGCGACCTGACACCTTACAAGGTTACGATGGACCTTATGAAGCATGCCAAGCCCGATGCCATCTTCCTGCACTGCCTGCCTGCGTTCCATGACCGTAAAACTGCCATAGGACGGGAAATGGGTGAGAGATTCGGCATTGCCGATATGGAAGTTACCGACGAGGTATTCCAGAAATATGCAAATGTCGTATTCGATGAGGCAGAAAATCGTATGCATACCATAAAGGCTGTTATGGCGGCAACACTGGGGTGATATGAATGAACACTGAGATAATCGATTACCTCAAGGCACTGTCCAAGAAGGAATTCTTCTATGTAAGCCTTGCGGATATGGTACTTTCCATAACGATCATAATATGCGGGGCAATATCCCTCTCTACAGGAGCCACAACACTTCTGTACATGATAATGTTTGCCTGCGCAACGGCGCTTCTGGGGTTTAACAGCTACAAGTGCTTCAAGCGCGGCTCGAAGAACGGATGGGTGTTTGCCATACTCGGAGTGGGATTTGCCACAATTACCGGCATATGCATCTATGCCCTTATCGGAGGGATCTAGATGGATACTTCAAACGTGATACTGTGCGGGGCGAATTCTTACGAGCAGAAATACTACTTTAACGAGAAATTTGCGAAGATCCCCGAATCCATACAGGAGGAACTCCATATAATATGCGTGCTCTTTACGGAAGAAGTGGGCGGAGCATTCATGATCGGATTTGATGAGGACGGGTCGGTGATGCTCATTACCGATGCCAACGAGGACGACATATTATATGATGAGATAGGAGCGGGGCTCTTGGTAAAGGAAGTTCAAAAGAGAAAAAGCGAACTCTTTGAGAGTCTCGAAATGTTCTACAAAACATTTATTGATAATCAAAACGGAGGAGAATGATGTTACTCGTACTTGATGTAGGAAATACAAATATCACATGCGGAATATATGATGGTGACAAGCTTGCCCATACCTTCAGGATCATGAGCAAGACCCCCAGGACCTCGGATGAGTTCGGGGTTGCCATATGCGACCTTGCCGCAAGACAGGGTGTGGATACGAAGGAGATAGACGGTGTTGCAATAGCTTCCGTAGTTCCCAACATAATGCATTCTCTCATCGCAAGCGTGAAGAAGTACTTTAACATCGATCCGCTTGTAGTAGGCCCGGGAGTAAAGACCGGAATCAAGATAGACACCCCCAACCCGAAGGAGATAGGCCCCGATCGAATAGTGGATGCGGTTGCGGCATACGAGAAGTTCGGAGGCCCCATACTGGTGCTTGATTTCGGTACGGCAACAACCTATGACATTGTTACCGAGGACGGAAGATTTACGGTGGGGATCACAGCCCCGGGAGTCAGGATCAGTGCCGAGGCATTATGGATGGGAACCGCAAAGCTTCCCGAGATTGAGATCGTAATGCCCAAATCGATACTTGCAAACGATACGATATGGTCTATGCAGGCGGGACTTATGTACGGCCAGATCGGTCAGACCGAATACATAATCAAACAGGTGAAGAAGGAGACCGGCTACGATAAGCTGAAGGTGGTTGCAACCGGAGGCCTGGGCAGGCTAATCTCCAATGAGACCGACATGATCGACGAGTACGATCCGGATCTGACACTTGAGGGATTGAGACTCATATATGCTAAAAATAGGTAATGTTACACTTCCGAATAAATGGATCTTGGCACCGATGGCAGGGGTAAGCGACCTGCCATTTCGCTTGTTGTGCCATGAGGCGGGAGCAGGCCTTACATGCATGGAGATGATAAGCGCCAAGGCTATATACTATCGTAACAAAGCCACGGATGAGATGATGGCCATAGATCCGAATGAAGGTATGGTATCGCTTCAGCTCTTCGGGTCCGACCCCGATATAATGGGAGCTATGGCACAAAAAATAGAAGAGCGCCCCTTTTCCATACTCGACATCAATATGGGCTGTCCCGTGCCAAAGGTTGTAAACAACGGCGAAGGTTCCGCCCTTATGAAGAATCCCGCCCTTGCGGGAAAAATCATACGCGCGGTGTCTTCCGCGGTAAGTAAGCCCGTGACGGTGAAGATTAGAAAGGGTTTCGACGACGATCATATAAATGCCGTTGAAATGGCAAAGGTAGCAGAGGAAAACGGTGCCGCCGCCGTAGCCGTACATGCACGCACGAGAATGCAGTACTACTCCGGGAAGGCAGACTGGGATATCATCAGGCAGGTAAAAGAGGCGGTAACTATCCCGGTAATCGGAAACGGAGATGTGGACTCCTACGAGAGCGCATGCCGTATGCTTGATGAGACCGGGTGCGATGGCGTTATGATAGGAAGAGCGGCTCAGGGGAATCCATGGATATTTGCGGAGCTTGTGGCAAAGAGTGAAGGACGAGAGTGGAATAAACCCACACGTGAAGAGGTGGCCGGGATGATTCTCCGCCATGCCGCCATGCTGATAGACTGTAAGGGCGAGTACATAGGGTCCCGTGAGATGCGAAAACACGCGGCCTGGTACACAAAAGGCTACAAGGGTTCATCCCAGTTTAGGGGAAAGCTTAACGAGGCGGAATCCCTTGAGGATCTAAAGCGCCTGATGGATGATTTTCTCTCATAAGAAAGTTTATTGACGGCGGGAAATGCTTGCGCTATAATTCGTTTATTGTTTTGAGTAGGGGGTATTGTACTACCTCAAACAAATTATGAAGGGATGTGTTTTACAATGGAAGAAAAGAAGAACCTGATGTCTCATGAAAAGCTTCTTGAACTTGAAGCGGAGCGTGACGAGAGAAAAGAGGTCATAAGGGCTCAGATAGCACAGAAGATCAAGGAAGCACGCGAACAGGGGGATCTGTCCGAGAATGCGGAATACGATGCCGCAAAAGAAGAGCAGAGAGATAACGAGCTTAGAATAGAAGAGATCGAAGCTATCCTCAAGAATGCGGAAGTATATCTTGAAGAAGATATAGCAAAGGATGCGGTGGGACTCGGAAGCACGGTTACACTTCTCGATGTTGAATACAACGAGGAAGTCGTGTACAAAATCGTAGGCTCTACGGAAGTAGACAGCCTTAACGGCAAGATCTCTAACGAGTCGCCGGTAGGACGTGCGCTTGTGGGAGCCAAGAAAGGTGCTACTGTTGAAGTTGAGACACCCGCAGGTATGCTTAAGTATAAGATTGTAAAGGTTGAAAAACCCGCTTCGGCAAAGGGTGCCAAGAGTGCCAAGAAGGCAGCCGAGAAGCCTGCGGCAAAGGATGATAAGAAGACCACCAAAAAGAAAGCAGCAAAGTAATGGGCAACGAGAACCAGAACAAGGCCGAACCCGACCTTAACCAGATATTAAAGAATAAGAGAGAAAAGCTTGCAAACCTTCAGGCGGCGGGCAAGGACCCTTTCGTTATAACAAAATACGACCAGACGGATCATACCGCCGACGCAAAGGCAGCATATGAAGAGCTTGAAGGAAAGCTTCTGGCAGACCACAAGCCCGTTGTCATAGACGAGAGCCTGCCGGAAGAAGAGAAGAAGGCTCTTGCCAAGGAAGACTATGAGAAGAGACGCGAGATAATGGATGCGTCCCCGATAAACGTGAGCATTGCCGGACGTATCATGTTAAAGCGTGTAATGGGCAAGGCTTCGTTTATAAACGTTAAGGACCTTAAGGGCAACTCCCAGGTGTATGTATCAAGGGATTCACTTGGGGAAGAAGCTTATGCGGACTTTAAAAAGTTCGAGCCCGGAGACATAGTCGGTGTGAAGGGATATATGTTCAGAACGCAGATGGGTGAGGTATCTATCCATGCCTCAAGCGTTATACTGCTGTCGAAGAACCTGGTTCCCCTTCCCGAGAAGTTCCACGGCCTTACAAACACTGATATGCGTTACCGCCAGAGATATGTGGATCTCATTATGAACGATGTATCAAAGGATACGTTTATCAAAAGGTCGAAAATCATATCCACGATACGTAAGTATCTGGACGGTGAAGGCTTCATGGAGGTAGAGACTCCGATGCTGGTGGCAAATGCCGGCGGAGCAGCGGCGCGCCCTTTCCAGACGCACTTTAACGCACTTGATGAAGACTTAAACCTTCGTATATCATTGGAGCTTTACTTAAAGAGACTTATAGTCGGCGGACTTGAGCGTGTATATGAGATCGGAAGAGTGTTCAGAAACGAGGGACTCGATACGAGACATAATCCCGAGTTCACTCTTATGGAGCTCTATCAGGCATACACGGACTATAATGGAATGATGGACCTTACGGAAAATATGTTCCGTTATGTGGCACAGGAAGTGCTGGGTACGACGAAGTTCAAATACGGCGAGATCGAGCTTGACTTCGGTAAGCCTTTCGAGCGCATTACCATGATAGATGCGATCAAGAAGTATGCCAATATCGATTTTGACGAGGTAGCCGATACAGAGGCAGCCAAGAAGCTTGCCGATGAGAGGGATATCCACTACGAGCCCTATCATACAAAGGGCGATATAATCAACCTCTTCTTCGAGGAATACGTTGAGGAGAACCTGATCCAGCCAACATTCGTTATGGATCATCCGGTTGAGATATCACCTCTTACAAAGAGAAAACCGGACAGACCGGACCTTGTTGAGAGATTCGAGCTGTTCATCAATACATGGGAGATGTGCAACGCATATTCGGAGCTTAATGACCCCATCGACCAGAGAGAGAGATTCAAGGCTCAGGATGCTGCAGCGGCAGCGGGCGATGAGGAAGCAAACCACACGGACGAAGACTTCCTGAATGCTCTTGAGATCGGAATGCCGCCTACAGGCGGAATCGGATACGGCATCGACAGACTGACGATGCTGCTGACGGATAGTCCGGCGATAAGGGATGTGCTGTTGTTTCCGACACTAAAATCTTTGTCGTGAAAAGTGCAGAAAAATCAAGGCTCGCAGATGGTAAGGGCACGGGAATTAAACCCAAAATAAACCCAAATAATGAGAATTGACAGAAAGCTGATAAAAAAGGGTATTTCAAAGCAATTATAGAAATACCCTTTTTCCTATTATTCATCGTCAAATTGTGTTTCGTTCATTTCTGGGAAATCTAACAACTCTGAAACGGTCATATTTAAGCCAACAGCTATTTTATGCAGGGTTTTCAGTTTCGGATTTTTCGTTTTCCCTGCAATAATATTTTCAACTGTACTTTGTGTAATACCGCTGATATTTGCTAATTTATTAACGGTTATGTTTCTTTGACGGCATATGAAGAACTGACGGATATTCAGAAGGAAACAATAATGCGAATCAAAGGTGAGCCGCTTAATATGCAGGTGGATGATTGACGGCTGTCACAGAGTATGTGGAATCACGTTCAAGTAGGGATCGGTCAAGTAGGGATCAGATAGGTAAGTGAAGGATTGACAGGTTGAGATATATCTCATATAATGATTAAAGATTGTAGCGACAAACGGATTTGTAAAGAAAACGCAGAAAACTCCGGCTAAAGAACTTAAGCTGGCAAAAGAACGGCGTGCAGATTGGCTAAGTCGCCATAAGGAGGGCTAACATGAATCTTAAAGAGTATAAAACCAAAAAGATGAATGATCCGGAATTTGCCAAGGCATATGAGGAAATCCAACCGGAAATGAATGTGATCCGTGCTATTATAGACGCTCGCATCTCACAGAATATGACACAGAAAGAACTTGCTGAGAGAACAGGTATCGCCCAGACAGAGATCAGCAAGCTGGAGAACGGAACAAGAAATCCTTCCATTAAACTATTGCAGAGGCTTGCAGAAGGGATGGATATGGTTTTGAATATATCGTTCACACCCAAAGCAAGTGTCAGAAAATGAACACACCTATAAGTGAAGCAGATATTGTGGAAAGATTATCTTACAGTAAAACTTTCCATGGAGAGAAAAAGAATGCAGTTTCGTTCATATGGAGATAAAAAGAATAAGACGATACTGGCATTGCACGGAATGCTTTGCGACTGGCAGAAATTTCGGGAATTGCTTAAACCGTTGGAAGAAACATATTATGTCATATATCCCGCAATGACCGGATGCTATGACGGTTCAGAGAATTTTGTTTCTTTTGCAAAAGAAAGTGAGCAGATTGAGGCCTATGTT
>DGUG01000086.1 GCA_002394535.1 Lachnospiraceae bacterium UBA4316 | reverse complement strand
GATAAGTTCAACAAGAAGTACGGCGTTAAATAAGAAAAACAATGAGTGCTTCGGCACTCATTTTTATTATCGCAATAAACATCCAAGGTGCTTATGAAAAAAAATAAGAAGAAAAAGTCCAGATATTCGGGAATAGGCGGTCAGGCTGTTCTTGAAGGGATTATGATGAAGAATAAGGACAAGTATTCCGTTGCAGTGCGTACTCCCGAAGGGGACATAGATGTTGCTGTAGAGGAGTATGAATCTTTTGCTCCCGCAAAGGCGTTTAACCGGATTCCTTTTATCCGCGGAGTGTTCAATTTTGTTGACTCCCTCATACTCGGCATCAGAACCCTCAACTACTCGGCCAAGTTTTATGAGGAAGAGCAGGATACCCACAAGAAGGACAAGATACTTGACCGTATATTCAAAGACCATACCGAAAAAATACTGTCCACGGTAACCGTGATTTTCTCCATAGCGATTGCGGTAGGACTGTTTATTGTGCTTCCCTATTATCTCTCAAGACTTCTGTCGAAGGTTATAGTCAGCGATACCGCGCTGGCTGTTCTTGAAGGAGTAATACGTGTATTGATCTTTGTGGGATACATTGTGCTCATATCGTGCATGAAAGATATCCGCAGGGTATTTATGTATCACGGAGCCGAGCATAAGTGCATCAACTGCATAGAAACCGGACATGAGCTTACTGTTGAGAATGTGAGAAAATCATCCCGTGAGCATAAGCGGTGCGGAACGAGTTTCCTCTTTTTTGTAATATTTATCAGCGTTATTCTCTTCATATTTATAAGGGTGGAAGATCCCTTTGCCAGAATTGCCATAAGAATACTGCTGATTCCGGTGATTGCTTCAATCTCATATGAGATAATAAGGCTTGCTGGAAGGAGCAATAATATTTTCGTGAGGATATTGTCGGCTCCCGGAATGTGGCTCCAGCATCTTACTACAAGAGAGCCCGATGATTCCATGATAGAAGTCGGTATTGCGGCCGTAGAGGCTGTGTTTGAATGGAAGGAATATCTGCGGATCGAAAAGAATGACTTATAGCGAACTATACAGAAACGGCACGAGGGAATTGTCCCGTGCCGGTATATCCGAAGCAGCCTTGGATGCAAGGCTGCTTTTGGAATTTATAACAGGGTGTGACCGGCAAAAGATTCTTATGGAACCTGATGCGTCTGTCGACTATAAAGATGAGGCATCATACGGGGAGCTGATTGCGAAAAGAGCAGAGCATATACCGCTTCAACAGCTTACGGGAAGCTGCTGTTTTATGGGGATCGACTTTGCGGTAAGCGATAAAGTACTGATCCCGAGGCAGGACAGCGAGTGCCTTGTGGAAGAGGCGATGAGGTATGTACCTGACGGATCGGACATACTTGATATGTGCACCGGAAGCGGATGTCTGCTGTTATCGCTTATGCATTACAAGAACAACTGCCGGGGAGTCGGAGTTGATATATCGGAAGATGCACTTAATGTAGCCGGAAGGAATCTTGAAATGCTCCGCCGGGATGACGGCTTAAACGGAGGAGATGCGTTATTTCTCCGGGGAGATCTGTATGAGGCCCTTGTGGAACATAGCCGCAAATTTGATTTTATTATCTCCAATCCGCCCTACATCAGAAGCGATGTCATTTCAACGCTTATGCCCGAAGTAAGAGATCATGAGCCCCGCATTGCCCTTGACGGAGGGGGCGACGGACTTGATTTCTACCGCAGGATCATAAGCGGAGCACCTGAGCATCTTGCAAATTACGGTATGATCTTTTTAGAGATCGGATTCGACCAGGCGGAGGATGTGTCGCGTATCCTTGCCGATGCCGGATTTGAAGATATTTCTGTGATTAAAGATTACAGCAAAAATGACAGGGTAATTTCTGCGAGATATGTAATTTAACCGAGGATTAGAAAGGATACAGATATGTTTGACAAATTGGAAGACCTTCTTGTGCGTTACGAGGAGCTCATGAGCGAGCTGGCGGAACCCGGCGTCGCAGACGATGCGGTAAGGTTCAAACGCCTTATGAAGGAGCAAAGCGACCTCTCTCCTATAGTTGAGGCATACTCCGAGTACAAAAAAAGCAAACAGGACATAGAGGACAGCCTTGAAATGCTTGAGGCCGAATCGGATGAAGAGATGCGGGAGATGCTAAAAGAAGAGCTAAGCGACGCGAAGGACAAAGTTGCAAAGCTTGAGGACAGGCTCAAGATACTTCTTCTTCCGAAGGACCCGAACGATGACAAGAACGTTATTGTTGAGATACGTGCAGGTGCAGGCGGAGACGAGGCAGCGCTGTTTGCGGCCGAAGTTTACAGGATGTATGTTCATTATGCGGAAGGTCGAGGCTGGAAGGTTGAGACTATGGAGGCGGATGAGATAGGCATCGGCGGAATGAAGTCAGTTACCTTTATGATAACGGGACAGGGGGCATATTCCGTGATGAAGTATGAAAGCGGTGTACACCGTGTCCAGCGTGTTCCCGAGACAGAGAGCGGCGGCAGGATACATACTTCTACCATATCGGTGGCTGTTATGCCCGAGGCGGAAGAGGTTGATGTTGTCATTGATGAAAAGGATATCAGAATAGATGTTATGAGGGCTTCCGGAAACGGCGGACAGTGCGTCAATACCACAGATTCTGCCGTAAGACTTACCCACTATCCCACAGGTATAGTCATCTATTCACAGACCGAAAAATCACAGCTTCAGAACAAGGCCAAGGCGTTTGCCCTGCTTCGCGCGAAACTGTACGATATAGAGCAGCAGAAGGCTCATGATGCCGAAGCGGAGCTGCGTAAGAGCCAGATCGGTACGGGAGACCGGTCCGAGAAGATTCGAACTTACAATTTTCCCCAGGGTAGAGTTACGGACCACAGGATAGGCCTAACCCTGTATAAGCTTGACAAGGTAATGAACGGAGATCTGCAGGAGATTATAGATGCATGTATCGCTGCGGATCAGGCCGCAAAATTAGTGAAGATGCAGTAAATTCTTTTCATATAGGAGAAAACAACATGGTTCTCAGAAGATTAGCAAGGTCCATACGGCAGTATATGCCAAGTACGATCGCAACACCGCTGCTTGTGTCCGGTGAAGTCGTACTTGAGTGTACAATACCGTTTTATATTGCGGAACTTGTCAACCGTATCAAGGACGGGGCGAGCGTATCCGAGATAGCAAGCTTTGGCGGTATTCTTGCGATTATGGCCATAGGAAGCCTTATATTCGGAATGCTTGCGGGAATGACATGCGCAACGGCAAGCTGCGGTTTCGGCAAGAATCTGCGGATGGATATGTATGATGCCGTTAATGATTTTTCCTTTGATAATATCGACAGATTCTCGACAAGCTCTCTTGTGACCAGAATGACCACCGACGTCACAAACGTTCAGAATGCGTTCATGATGCTTACAAGGATTGCGGTACGTGCTCCTTTTATGATGATATTTGCCTTCGTTATGGCATTTAGGCTGGGTGGCCGTATGGCATGGATATTCGCATTTGTGGCACCGATTCTTGCGGGAACCCTCATTCTTGTGGCAAGCCGTGCCATGCCTCTGTTTCGCAGAATATTCAAGAAATATGACCGCATGAACGAATCGGTTGAAGAGAATATTGTAGGAATGCGTGTCGTAAAATCATTTGTCAGGGAAGAATTCGAACAGCAGAAGTTCGATGAAGCATCGGAAGAGGTACGGCGTGATTTTACAAAGGCGGAAAAAATTCTTGCCTGGAATGCTCCTGTGATGCAGTTTTGTCTGTATGTTGTAATGGCGTTTGTACTCTCCTTCGGATCCTATGTTGTTATTACGTCTATGGGTATGGAGTTTGATGTAGGCCAGATATCGGCAATGCTTACTTACAGTTTCATGATACTTTCATCACTTATGATGATATCAATGATCTTTGTTATGATAACTCTTGCATCCGAGTCGGCTGCGAGAATAGTGGAAGTACTTGACGCGATTCCCAACATCGTAAGTCCCGATCCCGAAACTGCGGTGGAGTCGGTTGCGGACGGGTCGATAGAATTTGAAAATGTAAGCTATGCTTATGCGACAAACCCGGATAATGATGTTCTTTCGGATATCAACCTGAAGATAGCCTCCGGTGAGACGGTGGGAATAATAGGATCTACCGGAAGCGGAAAATCATCTCTTGTACAGCTTATTCCGAGGCTGTATGACGTAAAGAGCGGTGAGGTCAAAGTCGGAGGGGTCAATGTTAAAGATTACGATCTGAAAGTATTGCGTAATTCGGTGGCTATGGTACTTCAGAAGAACGTTCTGTTTGAGGGTACAATCAAGGATAACCTTCGCTGGGGTAATCCGGATGCCACGCTTGAAGAGATGAAGGAAGCGTGCCACCTGTCATGCGCGGATGAATTTATAGAATCCAAAGAGGGCGGGTACGATTATCGCATAGACCATGGCGGAGCGAACATATCCGGAGGGCAAAAACAGAGACTGTGTATCGCAAGAGCACTTCTCAAGAAACCAAAGATCATAATATTTGATGATTCCACAAGTGCGGTGGATACGAAGACGGATGCGCTGATCCGTAAGGGAATGCGAGAGTATATACCGGAGACGACCAAGATCATTATTGCACAGCGGACAGCTTCCGTTGAAGATGCGGACAAGATAATTGTTATTGACGGTGGGCGTATCGCGGCAGTCGGAACCCATAAAGAATTATTAAATAACAGTGATATTTATCGCGAGATACACACATCACAGAACAGCGGTGGTGTAAAGTTTTCTACGAAAACTTTGCAGCACGTAGGCCACGCCCGAGCGAAGCGAGCTTCTAATGGCGTGGCTCACAACAGCGGAAGAGGAGGTGCAGACGATGGCAGGTAACGGACCCGGAAGAAGAAGAGGACCGGGACTTGCACCCGGTGAAAAGCTTTCAAAAGGAATAGTTAAGAGAGTTGCTAAGGATATTTTTTCCTTCTATCCTGTAATGCTGCCCGTGGTTATGGTGTGTATAATACTCTCTTCGCTTATATCTTCCGTGCCTTCGATCTTTCAGCAGAAAATAATCGCAGTTATTGAAAGATCATATAAGAGTGGGGATTGGGCCGGCGTCAGAAGCGAGATATTCGGATATATTTCCATTCTCGTCTCCATGTATGTGGTATCCCTTGCGGCAACTATTGCATTTAATCAGATGATGGCAACAATTACCCAGGGAACTCTCAAGAAAATGAGAGGAAAGCTCTTCAACAAAATGGAGATGCTTCCAATAAAGTTTTTTGACCGCAAACCCGTGGGAGACACCATGAGTCTGTATACGAATGATATAGATGCACTTCGCCAGATGGTATCCCAGAGCTTTCCTCAGATGCTTAGTACTGTGGTAATGGTAATGACTGTAATGGGCATTATGCTTTACTACAGTGTATATATGACTGTCGTAATACTGCTGGGAGTCGCCGCGATGACAGTTATCACAAGGTTTATAGGAGGGGGAAGCGCCAAGTACTTCTTCAAGCAGCAGCAAGCGATAGGTAAAGCGGAAGGCTATATTCAGGAGACAATAAGCGGTGCAAAGGTGGTTAAGGTATTCTGCCATGAGAAGGAGTGCCGTGAGGATTTTGAAAAGCTTAATGAGGAGCTGTTTACCGTAGCTTCCCGGGCTAACAAGTATGCCAATACATTAGGACCGATACTTAATAACATGGGAAATATTCTCTACGTTATAGTAGGTATTGCGGGCGGATTCTTCATCTCCGCAAATATAAAAAATATCGGTATAGGAGGTATGCCCTTTTCCATCAGCCTTGTTGTTCCGTTCCTGGGCATGACCAGAATGTTTTGCGGTCAGATCGGACAGATATCGAACCAGATAAATGCTGTTGTTGCCGGGCTTGCAGGGTGCGAGAGAATATACAGGGTCATGGATGAGGAACCTGAGGCTGACGAAGGTTACGTTCATCTTGTTAATGTTTATGAGAAAGACGGAGAACTTGTGGAGACGGATGATGACACCAGAATGTGGGCATGGAAGCATCCCCACAAGGAGCAGGGAACGGTTACTTACACGCCTCTTCGTGGGGATATAGTTCTGGACGGTGTTGATTTTTCGTATAACGAGGAAAAACAGGTATTGTTTGATGTTTCACTCTACGCAAAGCCCGGACAGAAGGTTGCTTTTGTGGGATCGACCGGTGCAGGCAAGACAACCATAACCAATCTTCTGAACAGGTTTTATGACATTGCCGATGGCAAGATCAGATATGACGGAATCAACATCAACAAGATATGCAAGGTTGATCTTCGCCATGCGGTGGGAGTAGTTCTTCAGGACACGAATCTGTTTACGGGAACGGTTATGGAGAATATCCGTTACGGAAAACTTACCGCTTCCGATGAGGAGTGTATCGAAGCGGCGAAACTTGCCGGAGCCCATGATTTTATCTCCCATCTGCCGGAGGGGTACAATACGGTGATCGCAGGAAATGCTTCGAACCTTTCGCAGGGCCAGAGGCAGCTTCTGTCCATAGCAAGAGTGGCTGTTGCCGACCCGCCGGTAATGATACTTGATGAGGCAACAAGCTCGATAGATACGAGAACCGAGGCCATTGTACAGCGTGGAATGGATGCCCTCATGAAGGGCAGAACAACCTTTGTCATCGCACACAGACTGTCGACTGTCAAGAACTCCGATGTTATAATAGTTCTTGATCACGGCCGCATCATTGAACGGGGTGACCACGATGAACTTATCGCCGCAAAAGGGCAGTATTACAGGCTGTATACGGGAGCATTCGAACTTGAATAGAAACAGGCGCGGGGTCAGCCGCGAGAGAATTTATTCCATAATCAGGATAGGCAA
>DGUG01000227.1 GCA_002394535.1 Lachnospiraceae bacterium UBA4316 | reverse complement strand
ACTGATTATGAGATTGGTTATCTATTTTTATGAAGTCTTACGACACTACCGACGGGAGAGCCGCACCATTTGGGTTCCACTCCGTGGAAGGTGCGGCCTACGTGCTTTCATTCACTTACTATCGTAAGCTCATGAAACCACCGCTACCATACTGGGTCTGACCAGTGTGTCATGGTACATATACCCTTTTTGAAGCTCCTGAGCCACCGTTCCGCTTTCGTACTCTTCACTTTCCGTCTGCATTACCGCATTATGGAAATTGGGGTCAAACGGCTGTCCTACAGCTTCTATCGGCTTTACTCCGAGTTTTTCAAGCTCGCCGGAGAGTTGTTTGTATATCATCTGCATTCCGTCGACAAACGCCTTATCCGATCCTTCCGGAACACTTTCAAGCCCTCTTTCGAAGTTGTCTATAACAGGCAGGATCTTCTCGATCACGTTCTTCGCTCCCATATCGTACATCTGGGATTTCTCTTTGTCGGTACGCTTTCTGAAGTTTTCAAACTCAGCCATCTGGCGCTTTACCCGGTCTTCAAGATCCGCTATTTTTTCATCTCTCGGATCTTTCTTTTCTTTTTTATCTTTCTTACCGTGATGCTTTTTCTTATCATCCTTGCCGGCATTGTCTTCGGATTCGTTGTCGGGGTTTTTGACGCCCTGATTTTCATCCGCTTCACTTTCCGGTTCGGGCTTGTCCTCTTTTGAAGCTTCATCATCCGGCTCTGCAGCCGATTTCTTCTTCTCTTCCTCTTCTTCGATTATTTTTGATACATCCTCTTCGAACTGCTCCGGAGATTCTATATCGATCTTAACTCCATCGTCGTTACTCAATTTTCATCCCTCAATTCTTCTTAAACATTGTATCCAGCTCCGTTGTCAACTTCTTCATCGTTGACAGAACTTTGTCGTAATCCATTCGTTTCGGTCCTATGATACCTATTGTGCCGTGAATTCCTTCATCAAGCTCATATGTTGCAGTAACAACACTGCAGTCCTTCATGTTCTCCACCGGCGACTCCTCACCGATATATACCTGAATTCCTTTTTCATCGGAATGCGACAGCGTTTCGTACACGAGGTTTGTCAGCTGCTTCTTCTCTTCAAATGCCGTTATGATCTCACTTGCTTTTTCATTATCCGCAAGTTCCGGATATTTGAAGATATTGTTTGCACCACTCGTATATATTTCCAGATCTTCATCTGCCTTGATCGACTCCGCAACGGCATCTATCACTTCCGCAATGATACCCGCCTGATCACCCGCCTGCTGCTTCATCCTGGATATGATCGACAGGTTAATATCTTCTATCGCCATCCCGTTAAGCGTCGTATTAAGCAGCATATTAAGCTTGAGAAGCGTCTCGTCGTCTATCGGCTCATCTATATCTATGATCTGGTTCTTGATCATATTACCTTCTACCACTATTACGGCAACGATCCGCTTTTCTTCCATCCTTGAAAGCTGTATGAACTTAAGTCTGTTCATATGATACTGCGGAGCGCTGATCATAGCGGCATAGTTCGTGTTGACCGAAAGGCTCCTTGCCACCTGCTTAAGAAGGCGTTCCATCTTGTCAGCCTTCTCGATGAGCATACCCTTCATCTCATCGGTCTCACGTTCCCGCTCCTCGATCTGCTGTTCTTTTTCTTCCATAAGCTGATCGACGTAAAACCTGTATCCCTTATCCGAAGGTATCCTTCCTGCCGAAGTATGAGGCTGGATAATGTAGCCCATATCAACAAGATCAGCCATCTCATTACGGATCGTTGCCGAACTTAATTCCAGACCTTCTATCTTGGATATAGTTCTTGATCCGACCGGTTCGCCGGTCTCAAGGTAGGTCTTGATTATGGCAAGTAATATCTTTTTCTTTCTCTCGTCAAGCTCCAAAGCGACCTTCCTTTCACTTTGTTAGCACTCGACTCATTAGAGTGCTAACACTCTGTACATAAGATACCACCGCAATATAGTATTGTCAATACGGAATTTGTGAAGAATTGATGTTTAAAATCATTCGCCCCGATGCAAACGGTCAAACTTACGTTTAACGATGATATAACATATGACATGAGCAAGAAATGTTACCGCCCACGAAATCGGATATGTTACATACAAGAAGCGGGTCTCGTGAAATACCGGCATCTGAAACAGCGTAAATATCCATACAAGTCTGAGACCGCAGGCACCGATAAGTGAAACGATCATAGGCAATATGGCATACCCCAGTCCACGCAGGCCGCCTACCATAACATCCATCATGCCACACAGAAAATAAGGAAGACACACATACATCATTCTTGTTATCCCGGCGTCCATAACCGCACGCGAGTCCGTGTAAATGTTTAACAACTGGTATCCGAAGATGTATGCCGATCCCCCAAGAATCAATCCTGTTACAATCACACACATTTCGGCACGGACAAGTATTTTGTTGATCCGCTCGATCTTTCTTGCGCCTACATTAGTACTTATAAACGAGATACAAGCCTGATAGAATGCGTTCATAGACACATAGACAAACCCTTCTATGTTCTGTGCTGCGGAATTTCCGGCTACGACCGTTGCACCGAATCCGTTTACAGATGATTGGATGATCACATTCGAAATCGAAAAAAGCATGCCCTGGAAACTTGCCGGAATTCCTATCCTGACTATTCTTATAAGGGTAGCTTTATCTACAGCCAATGATTTTAGCCTAAGCTGCAAAGGGCCCCTCTCTTTCATGAGACACCTTATCACCAGATATGCGGAAATAACCTGGGATATCACAGTCGCCGTAGCAACACCGGCGACATCCATATGAAGACTGATTACAAAGAAAAGATTCAGTATGACATTTACAACCCCTGCGGCAAAAAGGTAATACATAGGACGCCTTGTATCTCCGACTGCACGAAGGAGCGCACTTCCGAAGTTATAAAGCATGGATGCCGGCATTCCCAAAAAATATATCTTGAGATACAGGCTTCCAAGCTGCAAAGTTTCCCCCGGAGCTCTCATCCACTCTAAAATCTGCGTGGAGAAAATGAAGCCTATGATTGCAAGCACTATTCCGCTTATAAAACTCACAAGAATTGAAGTATGAACGGTTTTGGACATGGCTGAGTCATCACCGCTTCCGTAATAACGCGAAGCCAGAACATTGCTTCCTATGGAGAGTCCCAGAAAAGCGCTGACCAGCAGGTTTACAAGAGGTCCTGTCATACCGACTGCAGCAAGTGAATTGTCGCCCGCATATTTGCCTACAACAATAACATCTGCGGCATTAAACAAGAGCTGCAACACCGAAGACAGCATAAGAGGCCCCGCAAACAGAAGAAGTCTGCTTACGATAGGCCCCGAACACATATCGATTGTATATGAACCGGATTTTTTACCGAATAACATTTGTTTCGTGTTCCATTCTCCAGTCTATGCATCGTTTGAGGTAATGAACATATTCCTCACTCTTACACATACCCTTGCCTTCGACATCCGATATCTTGGCAACATCACATCCGTTGCAGACTGTTGTCTTCATAACAATATTAAGCGGTGTGACTTTTGTATCATTTGCAATATACGTACCTATACCGAAGGCGGTCTTGACTTTATCTTTGTATGCCCTGTTTATTGCAGTTGCCTTTTCAAAATTCAGGCTGTCCGAAAAGAGCAGCGTCTTCGTTTTCGGATCTATTCCCAGATCCTCGTAATGCCTGATCATCTGATCAGCCCAGTCATAGGGACTCCCGCTGTCATGTCTGACACCCGAGAACAATGTGGCATATGTCAATTGAAAATCCTCAAGGAAGCACTTTGTTGTAATCGCATCGGTAAGAGCTGTTCCGTTTAACACCCCGTATTCCTTGACCCATGCATCTAATGCATACCAGTTCGAATACGCGGGATTATGTTTGTGATTACCCTGGCCGACGCACATTATCCATTCGTGTGCCATGGTCCCTACCGGCACAAGGTTCAGTTTTTTTGCCAGATAGACGTTGCTTGTTCCAACAAATTTATTTCCTTCGGGAAGCTTTGCTTTGGCAAGCCCGGTTACGGCAAACTCCTGTGCCTCACCGGACAGTCTTCTTCTTGCCCCAAACTCCGAAAACGCCCCCAGTTCATATTTTCCATCAAGAATCCCCTGTATTTTGGCGTCGAGACGCTCTTTGAAGCTTTCAAGGAGTTCATCATAATCGTATGCCATTCTGAAGTACACTTCATTTACAATGGCAAGTGTCGGAATCTCATACATCGATGTGTTGAGCCATGTTCCCTTTGTTTCGATTGTAAGACCACACTCCGAATCCGTTCCGAATTCGAAATCTTCATATCTCGGCTTCCAGAGCCTTAGAAAATCAACATATGAACCTTTTATCCATCTGATTCCGTTAAGGTATTCCAGTTCATCTTCCCGGAATCTGAGGTCACAATATATTTTGATCTGGCGCTTTATCTCCTCGATCATCTCAGCGGTAAAACGCACATCCTCATTGCGGCACTTAAAAGACCATGTCGTCTTGTAATCGGAAAACTGGTGATAGATTGCCTGCCCCATTGAAAATTTGTAGGCATCGGTTTCAAGTAAACTTGTAATAATTTGTTTCATTTTGTCCTCCATAAAAGATTCCTACGGAATCCTGACAACCGGTGACCAATACTGCTGCTGGTACATATCCGTAAATACATAAGTTACTTTGGCCTTAACATTTCCTATATCGATATTTCCGATCTTTGCATCGGCCGAATCGAGAACCATCGGCTCTCCGAGATAGAATGTATCTTTGTAATTTCCGTTGTAATCATAATATTTGCAGGTAAACTGTATCTCATCGCCGGCAGAAAGTGCTATCGTGTTCTTGGCGACCGTATCTGTTGTTCCGTCTTCATACACATATCTTGCACCGGTTATCGTACCGTCCGGATATTGATCGGTAAATGCCAGCAGGAGTTCTACTTTCTGCCCGTTGAGTATTGCAGGAACGTATCCGTTGATACTGTAGTTTGTCCCGTTATCTTCAGTATCTGTGTGATAATAGGCAACCACATGACCGTTTATTGACATCCATGTATTATCAAAATCAGCAATAAGATTATTGTCCTTGTCGAATTCATATGTATTATCAAGTCCGAGATCGATAAAGCCCTCACCATCATCAACAAACACATTAAGATCCACAAGAGCAACTTCCTTCCAGTCCTCCTCCGAAAGCTTAAATACCTGCTGTCCTTTATCATTTGACGTTACCTGAAGCTTATCGGTATCAAATCCTCCGGGAGCATGGCTTCTTCCCGTAAGAAGTGCACTCATTAGTCCTCCGAGGGCGTCGGAATAGCCTGCATACCCCTCCCCTGACGAAGACGCGTAATCGGTTCCGTACATGCTTCCGAACAGCGATCCGAGAGGCGATCCGGTTCCGTTTTCCGTCATCTGACCGGACTGCTCATTTGCGGCAAATGCTCTGATACAATCGGTGTATGCATCATCCATCCCTATCTGTTCATATGTTTTTGCCATGGCTCCGGCTTTGTTCGCCTTCTTGTACGGGAAGTACACAGACAGTCCGTTTGCATTCGCTATGGTTCTTTCTGTCCGGTTATACTTAACGCATGAGGAAAGAGCATCCGCAAGTTCCTGACCGGGCTGTGTGCCGAGAAGTTTTGCAAAGTGGATAAAATCGATCTGGTCGATTCTTGATGACTGCGCAAACTCCTTTGCCTTGTTACGTGCGTCGGATACTGTCATAAATCCGTTTACGTCAGATATGAGTTCGCTTGTATTAACAGAAAAACTGTTAAGCTTATCAGGAACCGTTGCGGCTACTTCCGCAAGATCCGTAACAGAAAGCGTTGCCTTTTGTCCCGGACACTTTCTCGCACAGGTATCCACAAAGTCATCAACAATATTCTTTCCTATCTCAATTGTGGGCATGCTCGTATTTGCCGACAGCTTACTCAGCCAGTTTGTATAATACCAGCCAACCCCGGGCTCCGTCTCTTCCGAAGCAATCATATAGTCGGAGTAATCCGACAGCATAAGTGCCGTTTCTACCGTTGCCATAAGGCATGCATCAAATCCCACAAAATCAAATTTAACTCCCGAATCGGAAATTGCCTTCTTAATCCCCGACAGGCTCATGGAGCCGCTCTGCGGATATTTTTCGTCATATGCATAACCTGAAAGCGATCCGCTGCCGTGATCCCAGAGGATCAGCTCATTCCTGTTTGCCGGAAAGTTCTGGTTACAGTATTTGATAAAGGCAGTAAGTGTAGCGGGATCGGACATTGAGCCCTGTCCCATATTATCTTCAAGGAGCTTTACTCCACCGCCCTTAACCTGATATATCTGATTAACACGGCTGCTTACAACGCTGTTCTTCCAGTTTTTGCAGCCGCCGGTGTACACTATGACTCTTACATCGTCGGAAAGATTTGCGGATGCCATCTCCTGAAGGTCCGCCGTTCCCATTCCGCTTCTTGATTCAAGGTCGGTACCGCATAGGTATACCATAACCGTAACAACATCAGCGCCCTGGCCGACAATCGACGTAAACTTCTGCCTTGCCGCCGGATTAACGCTTGTATCAAGCTGTGCCGTTACATTTCCGGTTTCATATGAAGAGTACGATGAGTATTCGTCCGGTGTGGTCGCATAGCCTCCTAAGAGAGTAGAGAACAGATCCCCCATTCCCATGGATGAAGAATTTGAAGAGGCTTGCGTGCTCTGGGTCTGCGTCTGGGATAATGAGCCGGTGTCTGAACTGCTGTTTTGCTCCGAAGATGCATAATCATCGGATGATCCGTTTCCGGATAAGCCGAAGTAACCTCCGCCACCGAATACAAACAGTGCTATAAGTATCAGAATTATCTTGCCGAGGCCGAAGCCACCGCCTCCTCGACTTCCTCCTCCTGACGGACGTGACGGTCTGCCGGAGCCGGTATTTAGCGGTTTTGAATCAAGCCCGCTTCCTTTCCTGTAGACGCTGCCCTGTCCCTCTATGATTTTCTTCTCTCTGGCTCTTGGCCTGTTATTAGGTGCCATTGTATCCCTCCTACCATATCTGCATTAACATAATCGGTTTCTTAGCATTTATGAATTCGGTTGCGTATGCGGAAGCTTCCCCATAATACGCATCTATATCATCTATATTAATAGTACCCTCCGTCTGTGGAAAATCACTTGCGATATATTTTTCATAAAGTCCGGGATACAGGGCTTTCAGATTATCCATAAGGCCTTCCTGGGTCACATATACGACATCTACTCTGTCGCTGTTTTCATAAAATGTATCAAATGATTTTCTGATCTTATCTATTGCTGCCTCCCCATGCTCGGCGAACAAGGACATTCCGACATAGAACATCACTTTTCGCTTACATGATGCAGAGTGTAGTGGCTCCTGATCTGTATCGCTTTCCGATATAGCGAGTACTTCGATCTTACTTTCCCACACACTTTTGTACCTGTCACCGGTCCATGAGCTCAGGCACTCTATATACCTCTCCCTCATCTCCGGGCTGTGAAGTATTATCTTGTCACATACAACCGTTAAAGGAGTGCAGACATATGAGGGCATAAGTTTTCGTGTTCTCTCATCGTCACTCCGTACGGAATGCGCCTCAAACGGGGGAACATAGACCAGTTGACTGCAATGAGAACGAAGATTGCGTGAGTAGAATACCTTATCCACTGTGGTTATAAGATTATACTCATCATACTGGAAATTTGTAACTATAATGTCCGGATAAGTATCAAGTATTCCGCCGTCACGACAGATATGTGCCCCTTTTAATCCTTTCAGATAGTATTCATCGGAAACTATTTCGGAAGAAGCGGTGATTCCCGTCATGTCAGCTGCTATATCATATTTCGTTACCGGAAGGATGGTCACTTCATATCCGTCATCAATATATTTCCCGGCAAGGGATCGAATATTCTCAAAGGCAGCTGCACAGTATGTTATAAACAGACACTTCCTGTTTTGGGTCGAGGGATCCTGTGTACCGTATACCTTTCGATCCGGTCCCGGAAAATCCCCGGGGTTAAATCTGTATGTCGGCCACTCAAATCCAAAACTGTCCCTGAGTATATCCACATGGGTTTCATAGTACGGATATTCATGCGCACCGCCGCCTCTGACCTGCCTGATATATGTCGGTCCGTAATCCTGCTTTAGTATCGCATCATAATGAGCGGAAACCGATATTTCCAAGTTCTCAAAAGGCAGCTTAATGGCCTTTTCATAATATTCTTTCGGGAATCTGTATCTGTGCCCGCTCATCCAGAGCGGATAAAGCGTAATGTATTTCGCGTCCTTTTTTTCTACTTCTCCAAACAGCTTTTCCAGCAGTTCCCTCAGCTGGGTAAGCATATCCTTCCTGTTGTCGAACCTGATGTGGCATCTTTTCTCGACCTTTTTAAGATATCCTTCAAGCCTTGATACCGGCGTGTTAAAATACGCCATTTCATTAACGGCATCGGTTACCAGCTTGACCCTTTCTTCACGGTCCCTCTCATAGTCCTCATCATCTGTCATGTAATCGAGCGGAAAAATATCTATCCCAAGTGCAATCGGAAGTCCGGAATATTTATGCATATATTCCGGGTCAAACCTGTAGTGGTCGCTCGATACGATCCGGCTAAGCATCTGCTTAAAATCACGATTTGACTTGTAATTAACTATTGAATAATTATCTGGAAGAAAGAATGATACATTCTCCGTAAAGAGCTTATAGTCCTTACGCTTCATGCATATGTCCATGTCATCATCCCACGGAATAAATCCGCGATGCCGGACCGTCCCGAGAAGAGTTCCCCAGTCTGCGAAATATTCAAGTCCTGCTTTGGTGCAAGCCTCATCAAGGTCAGCCAGTATCTCCTCCTGCGCTGCCCACGTACGCTTTACCATCGATGGCACATAAAAATCACATCTTATTTCATCTTCGTAGAACGAGTGGGGAATTTCCATATACTTATATCCGTCCTACTTAAACAGTGTTCCCATTATGCTTCTGCCTAGCTGTGCAAATACATTGCCGCCCAGTGTCTTGCCGTACTTTCCTCCGACTTTTCCTCCAATACTCTTTCCGAGCTCACGGCCTATCGTTCCGGCTGCCGAGCTTGCAACAGAACCTGCCGCACTCTTAAACTTCTTCTTTTTGGCAGCCTCTTCCCGCTCTGCTGCCTTGGCTTCTTTTTCAGCCTCTTTTGCGGCAGCAGCTTCTTCTTTTGCTTTTTCTTTTGCGGCAGCAGCTTCTGCCTTCTCCTTCTCCTTCGCGTCCTCGGCTTCCTTCTTCTTCTCTTCCTGCTGGCTCTTCAGCCTTTCAAGGAATTCATATGCCGAATCCGTCTCGATGGGGTCCTTATATTTCTTGTAAAAATCACTGTCTGTGTATATTTTTTCCTTCTCATAATCATCGGCCGGACCCATGTATGAAGCAGGCGGAAGCACCTTGCATCTTTCAACTATGGTGGGAACGCCTTCGTCATCAAGAACAGAGATAAGCGCTTCTCCGACACCAAGTTCCATAATTGCTGTCTTGGTATCAAATTCCGGATTGGATCTGAATGAATCTGCAGCTGTCTTCACTGCGCGCTCCTCTGCAGGCGTATAAGCGTGAAGGGCATGCTGAATCTTGTTCCCGAGCTGGGCAAGCACTTCATCAGGGATGTCTCTCGGATTCTGTGTACAGAAATAAATACCTACGCCTTTACTTCTGATGAGTTTTACGATCTGCTCGATCTTCTGGCGCAGAGCTTTTGAAATATCATCAAACAGAAGATGCGCTTCATCGAAGAAGAAGATCATCTTCGGCTTGTCAAGGTCACCCACTTCGGGAAGGGTCTCAAACAGTTCCGAGAGAAGATACAGGAGGAACGCAGTATACATTCTCGGATCCGATGCAAGCTTTCTTCCGTCAAGGATATTGACAAAACCACGTCCGTTGTTATCACATCTGATGAAATCCTTTATATTAAAGCCCGGCTCGGTAAAGAACTGATCTCCTCCCGATGCCTCAAGAGCCACAACCCCTCTTATGATCGATGCAACGCTTGCTTTTGTAACGTTTCCATAGTTCTTCGATATCTCTGCGGTATTCTCGCTTGCATACTGAAGCATTGCCTTCAGATCCTTGATATCAACAAGAAGAAGTTCCTCATCATCAGCCATCTTGAACAGGCACGTAAGAATATCAGCCTGTGTATCGTTAAGATCCATGAGTTTCGCAAGAAGGATCGGTCCCATCTCCGAAACAGTAGTACGAAGAGGTATTCCGTCCTTACAGAATATGTCCCAGAAAAGTGTAGGATACTCACTGAACTTAAATCCAGCCTCATCAAGGCCAAATCTTTTAATTCTCTCCTGCATATCATCTGATTCTTTCCCGGGCTTGCATATACCGGAAATGTCACCTTTTATGTCGGCAAGAAACACAGGAACACCCGCATCGGAAAACGACTCTGTCAAAACTTTAAGCGTTGTTGTCTTTCCCGTACCGGTTGCCCCGGCGATAAGACCGTGTCTGTTTGCCATCCAAGGAAGGATGGATACCTTCTTGTCACCTGCATTTCCGATCCAGATCTTGTTTTCGTAGAACATAGTAAGCCTCCTTATGATAAATGCACATTTTACTAATTGCACGTTATCGTTTATTATATCATAAACAATTAACCGGAGGAGAACTAATAATGAGATATCCGCGATTTCTTAAAAGTAATGGAAAGATAGGCTTTATAGCTCCAAGCTTCGGATGCACTATAGAACCTTACAGATCTGACTTTGAAGATGCACTTTCATGGTTTAAGAGCAAGGGATACGAAACCGTTCTAGGTCCTAATTGCTATTGCGATAACGGTATCGGTATCAGCAACACTCCGCAGGCCTGTGCAGCTGAGGTCAATGATTTTCTTGCCGGGGATAAAAGCGATGTGATAATATCCTGCGGTGGAGGAGAACTAATGTGTGAGATACTTCCATATGTTGATTTTGACAGGATCGCAAAAGCAGACCCAAAATGGTTTATGGGATATTCAGATAATACAAATCTGACTTTTCTGCTAAATACCCTGTGCGATACAGCCTCTATCTATTCGGTATGCGCACCGAAGTTTAATGGAAACATGCGGCATAAATGCGTCGACGATGCCTTCGAG
>DGUG01000045.1 GCA_002394535.1 Lachnospiraceae bacterium UBA4316 | reverse complement strand
AGCCCTCCTTGTTGGCAAGTGCCATTGACTCCTCCATATGCGCTTCATCCCAGAGGAGCGGCTCTCTGGTGCCCGGCTTATGGTTGATTGAAGTATCCGCATAGAGCTCGATCATTGAAAACTGACCATCCGCGAAGTATTTTACCGTGTCCACGGTGAAAAGCCCTTCCACATCAAACTTCGTGCGGTTTGCGATCGCTCTTTCCATGTCTTCATCCCGGGTCGCATCGTTGACATTATGAACGCCGGATACTCTGACAGTAAATTCACCCTTCTTTGCCATATCGGTAAGAATCGGATAAGATGCACACTGCAGACAGTCACACAACAGCGTAAATCCGGTTTCGTTAAACATATCAAAGCATTCCTTCAGAGAAGCCCTGTGTTCCTCCGGCGAAAAATCATAGTTTGGAATACTGTCAATGATGGGAAGAAAGGTAACAGGCTCCTTTATATAGCCGCTGGGACTTCCGTCCGCCTCCCTTACGATCAGCCCGTTATGATCATCCGTATCCTTCGTCACTCCAGCCACTTCAAGTGCCTTTGTATTTAAGAGGACCCTGTGTCCGCAATACGACATAAGAACAGCAGGTTTATCCGGTACGACCACGTCAATATCATGTCTGGTGAACGGTCTCACGATACCCTGAAGTCCTCCTGAAAACCATGTTCTGTCCCATCCCAGTCCACGGATTACAGGAGCATCCCTGTGCTCATCGACATAGGCTTTCAAAATGTCCTGAAGCCTCTTTATCACACCCTCGGGCGTGTCCTTTTGGGGATCCGGCACAATAGAGCTGAAGCTGCATGTTGCGAATTTTTTCGCTGCATTAGCAACATGATTGTGCGCATCTCCAAGACCGGGGATGACACTCTTTCCGTTACAATCGATAACTTCCGTGCTCTCTCCGATCCACTCCTTTACTCCCGTCTCGTCACCAACATACACGAATTTGCCGTCCTTGATGGCAACCGCCTGTGCATGCGTTTCCGTACCGTCCAGGGCGATGGAATAAACCTTAGCGTTTCTGTATACCTTGTCTGCGTTCTGTGCCATTTGCTTTACCTCTCTTTTTTATAAGTTTTGTCATCCACTTGAGTTATCCCTTTTACAGGTAAAAATATTTTGTGAGGGGGTAAATATTGTCCCAGTCCACGACTTTTAAGTCGGATTCCTTTTCCGGATGGATATTAAATTCGTCAAACACCATTACCTGCCTGTTCTCTGTATCGTAAAGCGGCCATTCATGCGCCTTGCCGTCCGGAGATATATCTACCGAAAGTGATGGATTTCCTGTCTTTGCAAACTGAACCCACATTTTCCGCATTGTCTTTGAAAAGGTCTCGTCATATGCCCTGCCGGTAAAGACAGTTTCCTCCGGATGTTTAAGTACGGATGCAAGCTCGGTTGCATGTCCGCACTTCATATACGGTAAAGTGGATTCCGGAGTGAAAAAATAGGTGTATGACTTTCCCCCTGCCTTTGTCTGCTCCTCAGACAATCTGATATGCGTTGCATTAAACCACAACTGGCTGAACAGACGGCTGTCTTTCTCGTAGTTTTCTCCCTCTACGCTGCCGCAAAAGCTCTCTACCCTTTTTTTATCCTCATCCGGCAGCTCTGCGATCCTTCTCGTCTTACGATCAGCAGCCCACATTTCAAAAAGCTCCGGTCCCATAAGATGGACAAAATAATTCATTTCATCCTTATTGCAGCCATGAAGGATCTCAATATCCTTCACCTCGCCCTTCGCATAAGCCTCATAAGGATCAAGGGGCAGGTATTTCCCGTCTCTTTCCGGACCGATGCGCAGTCCTGTCACCGCTGATGCCTTCAAAAGATTTTCCGCGTCAACCTTATTCAGATCAGCTACGGTTTTACAGCCGAGTATCTCCATCACTTCATTTGTACAGCCGATGGCCTCTTCCGTAGATACTGTTATGGAAGGACCGCCGCTCTGGGCGATCACCCTCTTGATATATTTATGGGAACCCTCGACCAGAGGAAGTGTAGTAACGCTTCCCGCTCCGGCGGACTCGCCAAAGATAGTTACATTATCGGGATCACCGCCGAAGCCCGCAATGTTCTCATGTATCCACTTTAATGCCATCATCTGATCCATGGGGCCTAAATTCTGTGCATCCGGATAGTCACTGCCGTCAGGCAGATGTGACAGGTGAATGTAACCGAAAATACCGACCCTGTAAGCAATGGAAGCAAAGATCACATCCGGGTTTTCCTTAACAAGATTGTGCATGTCATACAGAGGATCGGCTGTTCCGCCCATTGCATAACCGCCGCCATGAATCCAAACCATGACCGGTCTTTTCTCAATAGCTTCCCCGTCTGCCTTCCATACATTCAAATAAAGGCAATCCTCACTCTGATAATATAACGATCCGCCTTCACTGATATCCTCTCCCTGACGGGGGCTTTTTCCATTGTAATACGCTTCATATATGCCCTCATCCGGCAGATATTCCGTCGGCGCTTTCCAGCGAAGCTCTCCGACAGGCGGTTTGCCCGTAAACGGGATGCCTTTATACGCAATGACATTTTCGGTCTTTCTGCCTACAAATATGCCATTAACACATTTCACCGCAAGGGATTTGTCATAGCTGTTGTCAGTGATCCTTTTATTCTCGCCGTACCCGGCCCTTACCTTCTTTTTTGCATCATCAAGAGCTTTTTGTTTCTCTTCTGTCAGAGCCGGTGTCATCAGGTCTTTAACGTCACTCATTTTTTGTTTCCCTCCTTCCATCCTGATTGCCTCGTTATGCCAATGCTGTTATGGATTTATATAAATCTGCATTTATCTTATAGTATTTCTTATCTTGTTGTAAGCATATGTGACAAAACGTCACATGTTTAATTACAATTCAGCACTTGACCAGTGCTGAATTGCAACCATGTTTATGTCGTAATGGCAGTACAAGGGAAAGTTATCGGGATTTATCTGGAATTATCAGCTTTACCACCGTGCCTTTGCCTTCTCTTTGCATGATCCTCATTTCCCCGCGGCACATCATTTTAAGTCTCTGCCGGATATTTGCAAGGGCAATGTGAGGCTTGTCATCATCGGCCGGTTCAAAACCGGGTCCGTTGTCCGAAACAATGATCTCGCTTCCTAAATCCGTCTCACGCGTCTGAATGGAAATAAACAGTGGTTCTGAATCAGGGTCCAAACCGTGTTTTACGGCATTCTCCACTATTGGCTGCAGAGTCAGCGGCGGCACACGAAAGCCGGTGTGCGGCGTATCATATTCAACGAAAAGATTTTCATCATACAGTGCCTGCTCAACATTAAGATAAGCAACGGTATGTTCCAGTTCCACCGAAAAGGGGATGGTTTCATCGCTTGCCAGTGCGTTCATGTTCTTTTCAAGATAGTTGTTAAAATCGAGTGTGACCCTTTGAGCCTCCGCAGGATCCTGTTTACAGAGGTAATAGATGCTCATCAGAGTGTTATGAATGAAATGCGGTCTCATCTGAAGTGCCATTATGCCGGCACTCTGCCTTGCGATCTCCCGCTGCTGACGCAGCTGCCGCTCGATCTCGTCAGACACCACAAGACTGTACATTGATATAGCGGATATTGCAATTCCAATTACGATAAAAGGAAAAGAAGCAACTAACAGATGAACTGCCAGGGCAACAGTCAGCGGCAGCAGTGAGATCAATATAGCGACAAACTGCTTTTTCGTCAGCAAGTTCTTTCTTCGAACAAGACCTGCCAGATTAAGCAGTTCGATCACAAATGTCGGAGCTACAATAAGCGGATACAATGATCCAAAGTGGAAAATGTTATCCGGAGTTACATAAAAAAAGGCAGACGTGAATTGAGCAATTATCAACAAAATAAAGTATATGACAAACTGTACAAGAACAATACGGAACAATGAGCTCTTCTTCCAGGACTCTCCGCTTAAATGAAGCAGGAAAAGAGTCATCATGGGTAATGGAACTACGGAAAGCAGGGACATCCAAAAATTCGCGATAACCGACAACCGATCCATTCCCGGAATCCCATAGAAAAACATTTCCGACAAAGAAAAACAGCATAAGAAAAAAAGAATACTGAAGAAAACCGTAAAAAAACATTTACTCCATCTGTCAACACCGGGCATGATGAAAGCAAAGCAGAGTCCCATGCCCATGAGCAGGAGTGCTACACCATAATAAATCCCGTGAATAAAGATCGTCTGATCGATCATTTGCCGATATCTCCTGTCCAAACCGGGTAACGAAGTTTTTTCAGCTGTTCCTTTACCCCTTCATAAGTCAGCGGCTTTTTCATGAAACCACAGGCTCCGGTGCTCCATGCATCAAGGGCATATCCAATATAAGAAGTCAGAAATACCACATTAGTCCGGGGATTGATCTCAAGCAGTGTGCTGCACAGCTCCAATCCATTCGTCTTTCCAAGCTCTATATCCAGGAAAGCCAAGGCGACCCGGTTTGTTTTCGCGTATTCAACGGCTTCAGAAGGCCGGGTGAAGCCGGTGATCACAGCATTCGGCATAACCGCCTCCAACACGGGGATTCCTCCCTTAAGAATGATCTTAGTATCATCCACTATGATAACATTAGGAAATTCGTCACTCTCAGCCGCAGCATTTAACAGAATATTAATGTCCGCGTCCAATAATTTCGAAATCCTTGCGATCATCCTGTTATCAGGAATACGGTTGCCGCTTTCCCAGCGGCTGATCGTGGAACGCTCAACAAACAATCGCTCCGCAAGCTGTAGCTGTGAGATTCCACTTTCAGCCCTCAATTTTTTCAATGTCTTTGAAAACATGGTCGACATAAGGTCACATCCGGATTCATTCGGTTATTCAGCAGCATTTCACTTTCTCTCCGCAGAAGAACACCTCTGATGGCTTGTTATGACTGAAGCCCTCATGCTCAGCTGTAAGCAGATCATTATCAAACACCAGAAAGTCCGCATCTTTTCCGGTCTCGATGGATCCCTTGCTATTCTCGATACCAAGCTGTTTTGCTCCGTTTATGGTATATCCGAGTATCATTTCTTCTATGCTCATCTGCTCGGCTGCAGGCGGATATGCCCCCTTAGTCCTGCTGTGTTCCAGAGCTTTTGTCTTATCGGTGATGTGGCGGGTCATTCCTACCTCCATCCCAAGGTAAGGGCTCCAGTTATCACCGAAGAATACCTCATCGCTTGAGAAAGTAACGGTAGCTCCGCTGTTCCAAAGGCTCTTGCAGCGGTACATGGAAAGTGCCCTCTTCTCTCCAAGCAGCTCACACCATGCCCTAAAAGGCTCTCCGCCCATATTTCCTGCATGCCACCACGGTGTGTAATCGGCGAAGACCCCAAGCTTTGCAAAGCGGTTAATATCCGCATCATCCTGAATCTCCAGATGGGCACAGGTGACCTTCACATGATAGTCATCTCCCAGATTCCGTCTGGCAATTTCCACACCGTCCAGTATCGTACGTGACGCACGTTCACCTACGGTATGTACATGAAGATCCAGCCCTGCCTCGTTAAGGAGCATAAGGAGCTCTGCAATTCCCTCTTTATCAAAGGTTGTAGCTCCCATTGCACCGGTATCCGCATATGGTGTGACAAGTGCGGCAGTCTGTATCTTTAAGGTACCATCCATAAAGATCTTTAATG
>DGUG01000219.1 GCA_002394535.1 Lachnospiraceae bacterium UBA4316 | reverse complement strand
AGTTCTGCCCGAAATGCGGCAGCAGATTTTAGGAGGAGAAGATGGCACAGACTATTACGGATCTTCCGCTTATCCTCATAAACACGCACGCGGATCCTGACCATATATCGGGAAACGGTGGTTTTGATGAAGTTTATATGAGCCCGAAAGAAGAGGGCAACTACAGGGAAAATGGCGGAACAGGCAGCTTTCATCCTATACATGAAGGAGAGGTGATCGATCTCGGGGACCGCCCTCTTCGTATCATAGACATCCCGGGGCATACTCCCGGAAGCATCGCGATAATCGATGAAAAGAACCGCATCCTCATAAGCGGGGACAGTGTTCAGGACGGGGACATTTTCATGTTCGGACCTATGAGAAACCTTGAAAGATATATCGAGAGCCTTAAGCACCTTGAAAAGTTTACGGATATGTTTGATGAGATATATGCCATGCACGGATCGTTTCCGGTAAAGTGTGACCTTATAGAAAAAGTCATCGAGGGCGCACAGCTGATAAAGGTTGGAAAGACCTGGTTATGCTAACCATTGTGGTGAAGAAATGAGTACATATATATTTGAGAAACCTCTTATCAGAGGGAAAATGTTAAAAAGAAAGAGTCAGTTTACTGCTCTGGTAGAGATAGATGGTGAGAAACTTGTTGCTCATATTCAAGATATTGTGGCGGCAAACTCAAAGCCTACAATATAAAGTGGTTGTCATAACAATTATTATTGTATATAATGCAAATGTAGGTGTGTAATTATGTCTTTTTACTATATGTAGTGACATCTACAGCACTTTTTCTGCAAGGTTCTGGGGAGTACTTTGTAGAGAAAACCATTTGCATATTATCAAATAACCTACAGGTTAAATTGTTTTTCTTATTTAATAAGGGGAGGACTCATAAAAATGAAGGGAATCAGAAAACTATTCTTTGGTATTATCTTAATGACACTGATCGGTGTCGGATTCAAGGTTGATGCAAAAGCGGCAATGACTGCAGAACTAGAAGTAGTTATAAGTGATTGGACTACTACAGGAGATGCTCTTAAGGGGAGTTTTGTGGCTGAAGAAGCGGATTTTCCTGCAGATCCTGCAACAGAGGGTTATTCTGATCCCGATACATACAAGTTAGAAATCAAAGGTGATAGTTTCTCAGCTGAAACTTATGTAAGTTTATGGAAGCACAAAAATGCTTCTGATACAATAACATACTATGTATCAAAAGGAAACAGCAAAGAGGGCGCTGAGGGAGCAGCAAAGGAACCGGTAACAGTACAGAGTACAACGGAGCTCACTATGAGTCAAAGTGAGGTTATAGGGGAGTTTGGG
Organism: Lachnospiraceae bacterium UBA4316; assembly: GCA_002394535.1. Taxonomy (GTDB): domain Bacteria; phylum Bacillota; class Clostridia; order Lachnospirales; family Lachnospiraceae; genus UBA2868. The sequence continues at coordinate 2,763 of DGUG01000219.1, read as the reverse complement.
GCTAGAAATAGCATTGATAATACAAATAATAAAAAGACATTTGTTTTTCACGTTTATAAGTATAACACCAGTACCTGGGATGAGAAATTCACCTCTTCTACAGAAGAAGCAAAAAGAAAACAAACAGTAATAATGTATGATGTCAAAATAGCAAAGGACCCCACAGCAATTGGTGTAGTGCTTGATTCAGACCCTGCAAGATCAACATCTCCTTCGACGGATGCGTATCTTCTGCCGGGAGAATCAGTCAAGGTATATGTAAAAACTCCGGGGACTGATATTAATTATAAATTCAGTGAGTGGGTTATATCGGGTAGCAACATAACCAAAACCGCTGAAGGTACAGGTGTGCCGGAAATTACGGTAAAATTAAATACCGATGCAACAGGCGGTGACACGGTTACAGCAAAATACACTTCAGCTACATTAGTGTTTTCTAATCCTAATAATATCAGTATTACAGATGTGTATAAATCCGGAGATAAAGTAACGAGAACATATACGTTTACCGGATATAGCGGCGCTGATGTTTCCGGCGTTTCAGTAGATGGGACTGCGCTAGGAACCAGTGATTATTCAATTGGAACCGGTCCAAGCGGAACATTTTGGTTCAATGTTCCGGCATTATCTAATACTACACATACGTTAACCATTACCATGAAAGATGGTAACAAATTTACACGGCAATTTACTGTAAATGATACTACTGCTGTTAAATTTAAGAGTGAAGTATATGTAACCGTAGGTACAAGTACCAAGCTTTCAAATTTCCTGTCTTCCGGAGCGAACAGGAGCGGAAATGTAACTACTGACTCCACAGCATCAGGATATGTAACTGTTGATCCCGATGATACACCGGCTGTTATAGGACAGGTGAGTATTACCGGTGGTACAGTAAGTGAAAAGAGTATTGACCGGATTTCAGTTACACCAGAAGGTGGTTCGGCAGTTTATTCAAAAGTCACGGTATATCCGAAACCGAGCCTGACATTTAATTCTTCGTCAAGCAGTGGTTCTCTTAATTCAGGATCGACTTCGTCATCCAGTGCGGATTCTCCTTTTAAAGTAACAATGCCTATTGCAGTATCTCATGATAGTTTGGCATGGAGTGATGTTACGAAAGCAAGAGTGGTATTTAGCTATGATGGTAAGACCAAGGAACGTGAGCTTGATATGGGCAGTTCAACAAGCGGACTTACAAGAACAGTATCTGTTGACTCCATGGCGGTTTCGGAAGCGATCGATGATCTTGTTGGTGACAGTGATCACTATACTATCAAAATCACTGTATATCCTATGAATGGAAGCACAGTGGATACGGGTGTTTCGTACAGCGAGAACGTAGATGTTTACAAAATATCACTCGATGGATCAGCCGGTGCAAGATACTATGTTAACGGAAGTGAGAAGAGTGATCATTTCTATGCAGTTAAGGGAACAACTTACACAATAAAATCATCTGCAAAGAATTCGGGTGATAGGTTTAATAATTGGAGTGACAACATCTTTTCATCAGAGAGTGGCGGATCATATAAGGTTCTTGGAGCAAGGACATTTAAGGCAAACTACAATAACGGCAGCAGCTCAGCCGCTTCCACTTCCAGCCGGAATTCTGCAACAGAAGGCATGGACGATTACGATGATGTTCCCAAGACCGGTGAGTCCAAGGCTGATATCTGGATACTCTGGTCGGTACTCTTCATCTCGATCCTCGGCGCGGGATTCATGATCTGGAAGAGATTCGGTCTGGTACGTGCCATTGCAGAAGCAGACGAGCAAGTGGCTGTTGCTGAGCACAAGGAAGAGATTAAGGCCGAGAAGAAGGAAAAAGAAGATAAGATCAAGATGCTCAAGGATCTTAGAAATCTTTGATTATGTCAAGAATCAGTGTTGATCAGGCAAGAAGCCGGAGACAATTCTTAGAAAACTACAGGGTGGAGCTTACGGAGTGGGCTCCCCCTGTTTCGGTTGCATTTCTTGTTATTCTCATTTTTCTCATGGCAATGCTTCAATACCGCATGGGATATATGGGAAGTGCTTATGTTGCAACGCGTGATAACCTTACCGAGGCACTTCAGAATGTCTCGCCGACGGTTGTAAATGATGCGGATGATTATGCGGATGAAGGCGGAGGATCTTTGACGCCTGTGGAAACTGCCGATATGACACAGAAGATGGAGGAAGTCCACGGGATAAATGCCGATACTGCAGGATGGATATCAATCGACGGGACGGTCATAGATTATCCGGTAATGCAGACTCCTTCCGATGAGCAGTACTATCTTAACAGGGACTTTGAAGGTAAGTACAGTGCGTATGGATGTATCATAGCCGATACGGATTCCGAGATCGGTACGGGTACACTTGCCAATAACTATGAGGACGGAAGCAAACCCGCTACCAATATAATACTTCACGGACATAACATGAAGAACGGAACCATGTTCGGAAGCCTTGACAAGTATAGGGATCAATCTTACGAGAAGAGCCATTCGAAGATCAAGTTCTCAAGCCTTTATGAAGACAGGGAATACGAAATATGTGCGGTATTCTTAAGTCAGGTTTACAAAAAGAGCCAGACAGATGTATTCAAGTATTATCAGTTCTTTAATGCGGAAACGGAAGAGGAATTCGATGATTTTTACTCAAATATCAAACAAATGTCGATGTACGATACAGGCGTTGATGCTACGTTTGGCGATGAATTCATAACTCTTTCTGTATGCGCATATCATGTGGACAACGGAAGACTCGTTGTTGTCG
>DGUG01000197.1 GCA_002394535.1 Lachnospiraceae bacterium UBA4316 | reverse complement strand
GCCAGTTATTGCAGAGAAGCATTTGAAGTGAATACAGAGACAGAGAGCCGAACAGAATAGGGCGTAATCTGTTTTTAAGAGCCATTTCGCTAATCATGAGCGGAGTGGCTTATTTTTATGGTCATCAGGAAGAATATACAGGAATACAAAGATCTTTTTGCGAAGCTGAAAGCTGACAATAGACGCAAATATAAAACCTACGAAGGATTGCTTGCGGCGTATCAACTGCTGACGGATGCGGAGATCGACTGGAAATTTACAAAAGGCGGTCATGTCGAGGAATGTAAGTATTTCGTGCATGAATCCATTCTGGCACACAAATATGCCCATGCCTATGCGGATGATCCAAGGATTTTCGACCTGTATTGGGATTTTCTGCGGTGGGAGGCTCCGTTCTGGTTTGAATCATTTTTGTATTACATGGAGCGGTACAGGCCGATTGAAAAGCAGTTTTATCGTCCACGGGAAAAGACTCTGCATGTTCTTGTCGAAGAACTGCAAAAACTGGAAGACGGAGAGTATGACTTCCTTGGAATCAGCTTACCCCCTCGGGTAGGCAAGTCTACTATGTGTATATTTTTTATGGCATGGGTTATGGGCAAGCGTCCCAATAGCCACAACGCCATGTCTGGTCACTCCGGGATCCTTGCCAATGGATTTTACAGTGAAGCGCTCAACCTGATAGGAACTGACGAATACACGTTCAGAGAGATTTTTCCCCGTGCGAAGCTACAAAGAAAGTCTGCTGACTTAAAGGAGATCAATCTCGGAAAGCCGGACAGATTTGCGACACTGACCTGTCGAGGTATTGACGGAACATGGACGGGTGCTGTCGATATTTCTGCTGACGGATACCTTTATGTCGATGACCTTGTTCGTGACAGAATGGAGTCACTTAGTCCGTCCAGACTGGAGAATCGGTATCAGGATTATCTCAATGTTCTTGTAGACAGAAAGAATGACGGATCAAAAGAGTTGATGGTGGGAACCAGGTGGAACACCATCGATCCTCTTGGACGAGTTAAGGCTGACAAGAAGAATAATCCGCGATACAAATTCATTGAGATACCCGCGCTGAATGCTGAAGGTGAAAGCAATTTCCAATATGACTACGGAGTTGGATTCAGCACGGAGTATTACAAAGACGTGCGGTCGAGACTCGACAAAAACGAGTGGGAGGCAAAATATCAGCAGAGGCCGTTCGTCCGTGAAGGACTCTTATTCCCGGAAGACGAACTGCAATTTTACAACGGCGTACTGCCGGAGGGTGACAGCCGTGTCGTATCTGCGGTTGACGTGGCGTGGGGCGGCGGCGACAGCTTATCCATGCCGATTGGCAGAGAGTACGAGGATGGGAGAGTCTTTATCTTTGACTGGGTGTTTAACGGCGGGAAGAAGGAAGATACGTTGCCGCTCGTGACAGGGCAGATCATGAACAACGAAATCCGGCAGATACGCTTTGAGGGCAACACAGGCGGCGATCTGTATGCGCAGTATGTGGACGAACGCCTACAGGAACATGGCTACAAATGCAGTTGCACATCACGGAAAGCCCCGAACAAGGTTTCCAAGATGGAGAAAATTATAGCATATTCGGGTGACATTAAACGAAAGTTCATCTTTTTGGACGAGGATCACCGTTCCGCAGAATATCAGGCAGCGATGGAAGAATTGTGTATGTTCGTTACGATTGGCAAGAACGAGCATGATGACGCAGCTGACGGATTGACTCAGCTTGATATGTTCATCGAAAATCCCGGTGCGAGGAAACAGGCCGTGATAATGGGGAGTTTGTTTTAATGGCGTATTCAAAGCTAAAACAGTACAGATATCTCGAAAAGGAATTAAAAGACCTTGAGAGAAGAATAGCGAGAACGAAACATCAGCTGACAGACATCGAGAACAGTGGAACCACAAAGGATTCCGTAAAGGGCGGCAGTGGCGGGATTCAGCATTTTGTCATCGAGGGAGTGCCAATGCGTGACTATGCGTCCAAGCGCACGAGACTGCTCCTTCAGCTGAACCAGTACGAGAATGATGAACAGGAACTGATGGAAATCACTCAAAGCGTACTGACATACATCAAGAGCATTGAGAACGCCAGAGACAGGCTGATCTGCAAGTACTACTACATTGACGGGAAGAGCCAACAGCAGATAGCTTTTCTGATGCATTACGATCAGACGAGGATAGGACAGATACTCAGAAAATATAAATTCTGACAATTCCTAAAATTCCTAGAAATTTCATGTAGCATGGTAAAGTAGGAAAACTGTAGATGGACAACGACAAGGAAAAGCGTTACTGGGTACATATTCCGTCAAGGAACATTCGACAGGCATCTGGCGTTGAGTTTCGCGGCAAATATATGACCGAAAAGGAGTACGCAAAATACAAGGAGCGGCATGGCATTAGTGAACGAATCTGTTCAGTACGGGAGAATCCTGATTACGACAGATGAAAAATACATAACCAAAGAAAATGTCAGGAGGGTGCTTCTTGATGCTTATACAGTGCATCTGCTGAATCGGGAGCGCATCAACTTCCTGATCAAGTACGAGCGCGGCGACCAACCGCTTCAGCGGAAGAAGGTAATCCGTCACGATATTGACATCATATGCACGGACTCGTTGCCGAACGAGATTGTTGAGTTTAAGACCGGGTACAAGTGGGGAAACCCAATTACCTACAAGCAACGGAGTATCTATGACGCGAACGAGAGTGATTCAAAGGTTGATAATTCCGGCATTGCTGAAATCAACGAGATGCTGAACGAAGAAGATGTCTTTTCAGCGGATGCGGAACTGGGATACTTTGTTGAAACGTGCGGAGTAGGGTATCAGCTTGTGGATATTAAGCGCAACGTGGACTGCACTGCGGTGTTTGATATCGTCACGCTGAACCCGATGAACACTTTTGTTGTCTATGATAATTCCGTGCATCACAGGCCTCTCATGGGCGTGACGTATGTGACGGACAATTCCGGCAATACGCACTTCACATGCATGACGGACAGCCAGAGGTTCCAAATCACAAATCTCTCCAAGTTTGACGGAGAGAACGAAGAAGACGGCATGGTCTTCGGGTGGAGAAACGGAGAAAAGAATCCGTTTGAGATGGTCAACATTGTCGAATTCATTAGATCGTCAGACAGGATGGGATGCTTTGAGAGACAAATATCCGCTATCGATGCGCTGAATATTCTTGAATCTGATTTCTGCAACAATGTTGCACAGGATACACAGGCGCTGTGGTGGGGAGATAATCTCGACCTTCCCGAAAAGTATGATTCCGATGGGAATGTGGTTGGATACAAAGTACCGAAGTCCGGCGGTTGGATACTTACGGAATCCGGCGAAAACAAGAAAGCAAGCGTTCAAGCACTTGTGATTGCAACGCAGTATGATGGCATTCTGAGCAACATCAAATATCAGCGGGACATCATCAAGCAAAGATGCTTTGTCCCGATCATGGCATCTGCGGGTGGTGGTTCAACAGGAACCGCGATGTCCATGTCTTCTGGATGGGAAAATGCGGAAGTACAGGCTCAGAAAGAAGAAGCCTACATGCGCAGAGGGAAGATGCAAGTCGCAAGGCTGATCCTCAAGGCGATTCAAGAATCCACGGATACGCCGGAAGACAGCAAAGCACTGCACTTGAATATTTCGGATATTCAGCCAAGCATACTCCGCGACCGTAATTACGACATGGCAACAAAAGCGAACACGCTTGCAACACTGCTGAATAACGGAATCGATCCGAAACATGCAATCGAGACGATTAAGCTGTTTCCCGATACGAATCTCGTTTACGAGGACAGCCAGGAATACCTGGATCTCTACTTCGAGGCAAAGAGAGCTGCAATCAGCAGAGCGCAGTCGGGCGAAAGCGGCGATATGAAAATCGATGATGACGGCACGGTCGAGACGAAGACAGGCTCTCAGGACTCATCGATGCAAGCGTCAAACAGCCCGTTTATAGGCGGCACGGCAACAAGCACAGGTGGCAGACATGGCGCGGGTGTTACTAAGTGAAGTCCGCAGTTACAAGGACTTAAACGATAAGGTCGGGTACACGGTATCCGAACCGTATGATGAGTATTACAGGCCGATGAAGATCAGCAAGGTGCAGAAGAGCCGCAGAGCAGATTTGGCAAAGCGGCTCGACACCATATTTGAAGGACTCCTGATTACGGCTTATGAGTCTCAGAGACAGTACAGTATTATCAGCGGACTTGATGAAATAAACCGCTTGTCTGGCACGATGGTTTACCGCATCGAGGATATCGAAGAGGCAAGACAGGAATATCTCGATGCTGTCGATGGCATTTACGATCCTGACAGACGCTTGCCGGGAAGGGCAGATGAAACCATCTATGGAATGCTTGCGGTGCTGATGCGGCATCTCGATGATGCTTATTACTACTCAAGGGACAGAGCGAGAGCCATTGCTGAAGAAGAAAGTAACTTCGTCTACGAATATTCCGAACTGGCTGAAGCACTGAGAGCCGGATATACACGGAAGAGATGGAATACCATCATGGACGGCAGAGAGCGTGACAGCCATGCAGAACTGAACGGAACAGTAATGCCGATAGATCAACCGTTTATGGCAAGAGGCGGTCTATTGCAATTTCCGGGCGATGATTCAATGGGAGTCAGCGATGAAGAACTGGTGAATTGCAGATGCAGCTTGTCCTACCAAAAATAATAGCCGTAAGGCTTTTATATAAGCCCCAGAGAAGGGGCTTAACAAATTTCACAAGTACGAAACTGACAGAGAAGTCATTAAAACACAAATACGCACCGCTAGAGAAAGCGGGATAACAAATTTCACGAAAGGGAATTAATTATGGCTGAAGAGAATAAGAATACTCAGCAAGAGCCGGATGCAAATGAGCAGAAGAATAAGGAGCCGGAGAAGAAGACTCCGACCATCGAAGAACTGACACTGCAACTGGCACAGGCGAATGCGGAACGTGCGAAGTACAAAAATTCCATCGATAAGCTGACGCATGACAATGCGGAACTGACGAAGTGGAAGAGAGAACGCATGAGCGCACAGGAGCAACAGGACGAGGCTGAAGCACAGGCAAAAGCACAGATGGATGCTTATGTGAAGGAACTTGAGGAGTTCAAGCTAATCACTGAAGCATCGAGCCGTTACATCGGCATGGGCATGGACGTGGAACTGGCGAAAGCAACCGCCACTGCCGAAATCAAAGGCGATATGGACACAGTGCTTGCCAACATCAACAAGAACAAAGAGGACGCTTTAAAGGCGGCAAAAGCTGAGTGGCTGAAATCGAGGCCTGACATCCCGGACGGCGGCACACACAGTGGGTTGACTGTCGAACAGTTCAGAGAGATGAATCTCTTTGAAAAAACAAAGTTAAGAAGAGAAGATCTTGAAACTTATAACAGACTTCTCGCACAAGAATAAATGCATAATACAACGGAGGTATAAAAATGGGTGCTACCGCTAATACCACGATGCTTGCGGATCTTCTCGATCCCCAGGTTGTCGCAGATTACATTGACAAGAAATTAATTGATGCTATCAGATTTGCCCCGCTTGCCCATATCGACAATACCCTTGTCGGCAGACCGGGCGATGAGGTGACGCTCCCGCAGTACCAGTATGTTGGCGCGGCACAGGCGGTTGCTGAAGGTGCGGACATTCCGATTGCGAAGCTGTCGCAGACCACTCGGAAGGTGAAGATCTCCAAGATCGGTCGAGCCATTCAGTTTACAGACGAGGCACTGCTTTCCGGCTATAACAACGACATCGCACAGGAGGCGGCTCGTCAGGTTGTCGTTGCGATTAATGATAAGGTCGAAGCTGATCTGCTTGCCAGAATGGATACGGATGCTGTCCTCACAGAGACGATTGCCGCAAATTCCGACCCGGCTGACGGCATTGCCGACTGCCTTACGAAGTTCGGCGAAGATATTGACGGCGATAAGGTTCTCGTGATTCCCCCGACCTTCTATGCGCGGCTGAGAAAGTCCAAGGCATGGATCCCGAACACGGAGATCGGTGCGGATGCCATCATTCGCGGCACTATCGGTATGGTTCACGGTTGTCAGGTTGTTCCGGCGAACAGACTTGCGAACACATCTTCCTCTACATTCGCAAAGACTTCCGACTCTGCTGTTTCTTCTGGCAAGACATATTACGAGAAGGATGCCGATGGACGTTATGTAGTTGTTGCGAATCCTGTAACCGCAGATCTCGGCAACTATTACGAAAAGACAACGGGAACGGCAAACCTTGCTTACATCGTTAAGCCGAATGCTCTTGCTATCTTCATGAAGAGAGATACTCTTGTTGAGTTCGACCGTGACAAGATCGATCAGACCAACTACATCATCGGTTCCAAGCTGTTCGCTCCGTATGTGTACGACACGAGCAAGCTGATTAAGGTCACTCTCGCTTCTTAATCGGGGGTGCTGCATGGGAATGATGATCCATAGGCGTAAGGAGAAGCTGAGACAGGCTTCTCCCGAAGCCAAAAAACCTGAGAAGTCCCCCACGATTGAGAAGCCTACTGGCAGAAGGGGCAGACAGCCCAAGAGGTGATAACGATGATGACGAGGGAAGAATTCATATCGATCTTAACCGTATATGCGGGGGATGATTACAAAAACGGACAATCTTCCCTTGTTGAGTCGATTGTGGATGATGCAATAGAGGAAGTCAGGAATGCGAGATTTCCGTTTGGCTACTCAGATGAGAAAGAGAAGGAATCACAGGAGAAAGATGTTCTCAAGCGGTATCCTGGATCTATCCGCAGAATCTGCGAGTACCATTACGACAAGATCGGAAAAGAGGGAGTGACTACTTTCTATGAAGCCGGACAGACCACCTCATGGGAAAAGGGCGGCACACCTCCAAGTTTTTTCCACGGCATCATCCCTTTAGCAAGAATTATTTAAGCGAATCAGTTGGCGTTGTGCGATTGTGTGCAGAACCCTCCACTGTCGCACAGGGATGTTCCAAGAATACACGGCGGGATCGGAACATGATTTATACGGAGGGTTGATATATGAGAAGTCTCCAAAGACGTAAACAAGACGTATGGACTACAATCGCCACAAGGAACGATGAAACAATCGAGGGGAGTACAACATACAGTAAGCCTGAGAAACATAGATTCACAGTATCCAACACAACTGGAACGCCGCACGAACTGCCTGTAGGTATCGTAGCTGAATATAATCGATATATTGTCAGCTTTGACCGTGACTTCAAGCCCGTTGAGGGCATGATGCTTTATGTCGATGTAGTGCCGGTATTGGATGCTGAAACTAAAGAACTTGTTCTGGATGAGAATGGCGAACCGATTACAAAGCCGGATTATGTGCTGAACCATATCGGCGATACGCAGAAAGGCACGATTGCCAGATACGGAATCAAGAAGGTGGCGGGAGATGAGTAAAGTCATAAAGATGACGCTTTCTACGGATTCAATCCAAAAGGCAATTGACGAAGTTCTGAAGTACAAGGAAGAGATGAATTTCAAGACAATGGAACTTGTCAGCCGTCTTGTGGATATCGGTCTGGAGGTTATCGATGCCAACAAATACAGTTCGGGCGATTCGGATTTTAACGACATCCATAGATATGTACGGTTAGACAGTGACGGCATTACGAAGTCACGAGCCACACTGGTGTTGGACGGCAAGGACATAGCGTTTATCGAATTCGGCGCGGGTGTTCATTTCAACGGTTCTGCCGGAGGCAGTCCGAATCCATTCGGCGTGCAGCTTGGATACACCATTGGTTCATACGGTCAGGGCAAGGGCGCGAATGACTACTGGGTGTACTACGATGAGTCATTAGAACGGTTTAAGACATCACATGGTACGAAAGCCGCACAGCCCCTTGCGAAAGCAGATAAGAAGATTCGCGCTAAATTCATATCAGAAGCGAGAAAGGTATTCAAGTCAT
>DGUG01000004.1:23651-39769 GCA_002394535.1 Lachnospiraceae bacterium UBA4316 | reverse complement strand
CAAATAACTATTTCACAAGAGCAGGCGCATTTTATGTTGACGGAATGGGCAACCTTGCTATGACATCAAACGGTTATACGGTAATGGGATGGCAGGAAGATCCCAATAAGCCCGGCACGATCATCAAGGATACGGTCAAGGCTCTTAAGATCATGAGCCCTGAGAATAAGACAAGTGAGCCGGAGCAGACGACACAGGCATTCCTTTCGGGAGTTATTGACAAGAACAGTACCCAGCTTACTTCAACGAACGGCCTTATCGTTAACGTTGGAATATACGATTCACTTGGATACAGCTACATCGCAAAGCTTTCGGTCAAGGCAACGGATACCGAAGGAGAATACTCGATCAGCCCTCTTGATCTTATTGATTCACAGGGATATTCACTCATGCACAGATCCGATGAAAAGGGTTATGAGAAGAACGGATTCGATCTCGGCGGTTATGATGAGCCGATGGCGCTTACAATCTCCAAGGGTCTTCTGAAGTACGACACCGAGACGGGTAAGAGCCTTAACGTTGATGAGAACGGAAACGAGATTCCTTTCACACTCAACGTATGTAACGGTACTTACAACGTGGATTACAAATATGAGAAGGTTTCACCTGAGATGGGTGATAACCCAAGGTCGATGAAGGCTCTTGTAAGCAATGGTGGAACGCCTCCCGAATTTTCAAGAGTAAGTGAAACGGTAGTTGATCCGACTAAAACCTATTATCAGATCGGTGACAGGTACAAGACTTATGCAGGGGATAATCCTTATGCAAAAGGATGGTATAAACTTGATACGACCACGGGCGCATTCAGTCCGGTTCCGGACACGGAGACCAAACCCGTTACGGGAACGACGTATTATACCGTTTCAGCTACAAAGATCAGCAATCCGTCCGGAAAAAACCCGGTTGAAGAGGGATGGTATACGAAGAGCGGTGATAATTACGTACCGGCTACTGCATCTTCAACGGGACCTTTCTATCAAGTGGATGACGATATTGCTGACGTAAGATTCCCCGATAATCCGAGCACTTTGAATTTGTATGAATTTGATGCAACGTCTGATCCTCAGAAATATACGAAGTCCGCTGATACGACACCTCAGTCGGGAAAGAGCTATTATGAGTCGGCTTCGATCGTAAGGCTTAATCCGAGTGACAATCCCAGCGAACAGGGATGGTACGAGCTCAACGCATCGGGTGGTTACGATCTGTCAAAAGATACAAGTGTTGATCGTTCCAAAACGTATTACGCACAGATTCCCAATCCTTCGGTGGAGCCGGGATCCAAGGCGGATGCATTCCAGGCTGACATCTCCCTTATGGTTGGTACGTCAACGATGTACGATAACAAGGGTACGTCAACGATCAAGGGTAATGCCGGTGACTATGACGGTAACTACGCAGGACGTAAGGTTGGTGAGATGAGCGGCGTTGCAATCGCTCAGGATGGTAAGATTACCGCAACATATGACAATGGTACATCAAAACTTCTCGGACAGATCGCGGTCGCAAACTTTGCAAACCCGTCAGGTCTTGAGAAGGTCGGTGACAACCTTTACCAGTCAACGCCCAACTCCGGTGCGTTCGACGGTATAGGTGAAGATATCACGGCAGGTTCCGGATCTCTTTCAACAGGTGTTCTCGAAATGTCAAACGTTGACCTTTCCGCAGAATTTACCGACATGATTACAACCCAGAGAGGGTTCCAGGCAAACAGCCGTATAATCACTGTTTCGGACTCGATGCTTGAGGAACTTACGAACCTTAAGAGATAATAAATGATAAAGTGTTAAAGGGTTGTCAAAGGGGACGGTTCTTTCAGAAAGAACCGTCCCCGATGACAACCCCTAGACATTTACATAAAAATTTAGTAAAATCTTACCGTATGGGTATTTTTGTAACTAGGATGGTGTAAAGATTTGGATATTGCAACCGTAGTAGGTGTTGTTGCCGGTCTCATATTCATGATTGTGTCTATTTTCATAGGACAGGACGGACCAGCCGGCATCAAATACTTCCTCGATGCACCCTCCGCCATGATAACATTCGGTGGAGCGTTTGCAGCCATATTCGGCGGCACCAGCATCAAGGATTTTCTAAACGGATTAAAGAGCGCCAAGATCGCTTTCATGCACGGAAGCGAGGATCCGGGCGCCATCATACAGAAGATAATAGATCTTTCTAACGTAGCGCGTAAGGAAGGTCTGCTCTCGCTAGAAGAAGCAGCCTCAGGTCTCGATGATGTATTTCTCCAAAAAGGGGTTATGCTCATTGTCGACGGTACAGATCCCGACCTTGTAAGAGGGATACTGGAAACCGAACTTATCAGTATAGAAGAGCGACATAAAACCAATATTTCATTTTGGGAAGATCTTGGCGGTATGGGTCCCGCATGGGGTATGATAGGTACCCTGCTGGGACTTGTTATGATGCTTTATCATATGGATGATGTGGCAGCTCTCGGCCCTAACATGGCCGTTGCTCTCATCACCACATTTTACGGATCGGTTCTTGCAAACTGGATATGCGCACCGTTCGCGTCCAAACTAAAAAAGGTTAACGGAGCCGAGATCAAGGTTAAGGAAATAACCATCGAAGGTCTCCTGTCAATACAGGCAGGTGAGAACCCGAGAGTTATCGAAGAAAAACTCAAATCGTTCCTGGCACCCGGTGAAAGAGGGTCGTCCGGCGGTGAAGAAGGGGGAGGCGAAGAGTAGTGGCCAAGCGCAAAGAAGAAGAGCCGCCTAAAGGCGCGCCGGCGTGGCAATCGACTTTTGCCGACCTGATGAACCTTCTGCTGTGTTTCTTCGTTATGCTTTTTGCTATGTCGACGATAGACGCAGAGAAATTTGCATTGGTTGCGGCAAGTTTTTCGCAGACATTTTCCATATTTGATTCAGGCGGATCTTCACTGCTTGAAGGCCTTCTGATAAACAACGGGGTCAGCCAGTTATCCCAGCTTGATGAGTACATGAATACAATGGGCATGGCTGCGGACTCTTCGGAAGAATCAGAAGAATACCAGGAGTTTGATGAAAAGGTATCCGATGTTCAGGAGGAAATGCTCAAGCAGAACGAGCAGCTTGCGGAGAAGATAGAGGAAGCTCTTGCGGAGCAAAGTCTTTCCGGGGATATAGATGTGGATTTCACGAGCCAGTATGTGGAGCTTACACTTAACGGTGCATTGCTTTTCGACTCGGGAGACTCTGAACTCAAACCCGAATCCCTTCCGCTTATGGAAAAGGTCGGAGTCATATTGCAAAAGTATGCCGAGTCTACGATTGAGGTTGAGGGACACACCGATAATGTACCCATACATACGTCAAGGTTTGCCAACAATAATGAATTATCAAGCTCAAGAGCTCTGTCGGTGTTTGACTATCTTGTAGAAAACACCAATTTGATTCCTGCAAATATCAAACATTCGGGTCGCGGGGAGTATATCCCGGTTGCCGATAACTCAACTCCGGAGGGAAGAGCTAAAAACCGTCGTGTTGAGATCAAGATATATAATGCTTTAGCTGCACCTTAATGGCGTGGCTCACGAAATGAAGGAGCCAAATGTTATGAAAAAAAACTTAATGTCGGTAATTATACTGGCGCTTGTTGTGGTCAATCTGGTCCTTACAGCGATCATCATGTTTTCAACGGTGTCCGCAAACCGTAAGACCATAGCTCTTGTTGATGATATTGCCGGAATACTTAATCTTGAACTGGAAAGCGGAGCGGCTGCCGGTGAAGCCGCAGCCGAAGAGGCGGTTGTACCGCCGGAGAATTCCGAAGTATACGATATAGCCGATTCCATGACTGTAGCATTAAGATCTGACGGCGACGGCAAAGATCATTACGCTATGTGCTCGGTTTCGTTTTCAATTAACAACCAGCATGATGACTACAAGACATACCAGCCTATGCTGGCGGCAAAAGAGAGTAAGATAAAAAGCGAGATAATTGAGGTTGTTGGTAAGTACACCAAGGAGGAAGCTCAGGCAAACGTTCACGGTATCGAGGCTGAAATTCTTGCCAAAGTTCAGGAAATGTTTAATTCAGACTTTGTGTATGAGGCGTACTTTAGAGATATTAAATTTCAATAGATTTTAACAAGGTGGGTCCCTCCTGCCAACATGAAGTGAGGTGAGCTTAATGGGCGAAGTTCTCTCGCAAAATGAGATTGACAGTCTGCTTCAAGCCCTAAGCTCAGGCGAACTTGACGCGGAAGACATCAATAACATTGACGAGCGATCGGCCAAAAGTTACGATTTCAGACGCCCTGCAAAATTTTCCAAAGAGCATCTTCGAACACTCGAGATAATATTCGAACATTACGGCCGTTTGCTTTCGACAAACCTGCCGGTTTATCTGCGAAAGAATATACAGGTCAGCGTGGTTAACTCCGAAGCATGTACATTTTCGGAATTCTCAACGGCACTTGCAAATCCGGTGCTGCTTGCAGTCGTAAATTTCGATCCGCTAGGCGGTAATATTCTTCTCGAGATTGCTGCAAATCTGGGATATGCGATTATTGACAGAATGCTTGGCGGTCAGGGAAACCCGCTTGATAAGAGCAGGGATTTCTCGGAGATCGAGAGGTCGATCATTGATAAAATCATAACGGTATGTGTACAACTTCTCAGAGAGCCTTGGAAAAACGTTACGGACATCAATCCTTTTCTGGAGAGAATCGAAACCAATCCACAGTTCGCACAGATCATTGCCCCGTCGGAAATGATAGCGATTGTAACCATCAACATCAAGATAGGCGATGTAGAAGGCCTCATGAACATATGTCTTCCGTACTTTACGCTTGAATCCGTAATGGATAAGCTCAATACCAAGTACTGGTATGCTAATATGAAGGATAACAACGGCGAGGAATTCGGAGAACATATCGAGACGGTTATCAGAAAGGTATCGATGCCGATTAAGGCGGTACTCGGAAGAAGTACAATAACGGTCAGTGATTTTGTCAATCTTCAGCTTGGAGATATTATCAAGCTTGGAAGCAAGGTGGATTCCGAACTTGATATATACGTAGGAAATATACAGAAGTTTAAAGCCCTGCCGGGAACATCCAGGGACGGATATGCGGTTAGAGTCACAGAAGTATTAAGAGAGGAGGAAAAAGTTTAGAGTATGGACGGAATGTTATCACAAGATGAAATAAATGCTCTGCTTAACGGTGGAATACCCGATGCGCCTTCCGATGATGCCGCTTCCGCAGCTGCTCCTTCCGACACAGCTTCCACAGCCTCTCCTTCAGGTAGTGAGGATCTTACCGATGAGGAAAAGGATGCAGTCGGTGAAGTCGCCAATATCAGCATGGGGACTTCGGCAACAACGCTGTACTCGCTTGTTAACCGCAAGGTAAACATTACAACACCTGTTGTTGACATGTGCACATGGGATAAGATCATAGAAGAGTATGAGAGACCCTGTGTATTCATCAAGATTAAATATACCGTCGGCCTTGAAGGTACCAACATCTTGATACTGAAGGAAGATGATGTTAAGATCATTACAGATCTGATGATGGGTGGCGACGGCACAAATGTTGAGGGGTCAGAACTTACGGATATTCATCTGTCGGCGATCTCCGAGGCTATGAACCAGATGATGGGTTCATCGGCCACATCCCTGTCATCAATGCTGGGCAGAATGATCGATATCAGTCCACCGGAAGCAAGTCTTGTTGATGTCGGAGAACTTGAAGCCTCAGAAGATATTTCCTCTTTTCTGCTAGGCCGGTTCGTACGCATCACATTCAGGATGCAGATTGAGGATCTGGTTGACAGCAAGATTATGCAGCTGTATCCTATTGACTTTGCAAAGAATCTTTATGATTACTTTATGGACAGTCAGGAACCTGAAACTCCTCCGGCACCCGAACCTGCCGCGCCGACAATGGCTCCTCCTTCGATGGGAGCGCCAAGCGTGGCTGCTCCAAGCATGGGAGCCCCGGGTATGGGAGCCCCGAGTATGCCACCTCCTTCAATGGGAATGCCGGGCATGGGAGCCCCGACAATGGACTTCTCAATGGGAATGGGTATGCAGCCTCAGATGGGTGCTCCGCAGCAAATGGGCATGCCTATGCCGAACGTAAATATCCAGCCTGCAAGCTTTACTCCGTTCTCAATGGACGTAAATGCAATGCAGTCCCAGGAGAATATATCGCTTATCAAAGATGTTCCGCTTGAAGTTACTGTCGAATTAGGCAGGACAAGTAAAGCAATTTCTGATATACTTGATTTTGCACCCGGAACTATCATAGAATTAGATAAGATTGCCGGCGAGCCTGTAGACGTTCTTGTAAACGGCAAGCTTGTGGCTAAAGGTGAAGTAGTAGTAATTGAAGAAAACTTTGGTGTAAGAGTCACCGAAATAATCAACTAAGCTAGATAGAGGAGAAAAACGATGGCAAAAAACATTCTTATCTGTGATGATGCAGCATTCATGCGCATGATGATCAAGGACATTCTGTCAAAGAACGGCTATAACGTAGCCGGCGAAGCAGAGAATGGTGCAAAGGCTGTGGAGAAGTATTCCGAACTGAAACCCGACCTTGTCCTCATGGACATCACTATGCCTGAGATGGATGGTATTCAGGCACTTAAGAAGATTAAGGAGGCAGATCCTTCCGCACTTGTAATTATGTGCTCGGCAATGGGTCAGCAGGCTATGGTTATCGAATCGATACAGGCCGGAGCCAAGGACTTTATAGTTAAGCCGTTCCAGGCAGACAGAGTTATAGAGGCAGTTAAAAAAGTCGTAGGTTAATAACATGGTACTTGCCGCTTTACCGGATAGGGCAGAAAGTTTTACACAGTTTCTGACCGTGATTTTGGTATTTATTTTTGTTCTCGGGCTAACCTATCTGACCACCAGATTTGTAGGGAGCTATCAGAAGACCAAATCGGCCGGACGAAACTTCGAAGTCATTGAGACATGCAAGATCACAAACGGAAAGTATCTCCAGATTGTTAGGATCGGAGAGAAATATGTGGTCATTGGAATAGGTAAGGACAGTATTACGTCTATATGCGAGTTGTCTGCCGGAGATATAAAGGAGGCAGCTGCATCCGGTGCGGTAGATTATTCGTTCAGATCTATTTTGGATAAAGCCAGAAACAGTATCAAAAAAGGCGATAACAATAATGAGAAATAGAGGTAGCGTTGGGGGCAGAAGAGGCATAGTCATCTTTTGCTTCCTTGCATATTTTCTGACATTTTTCTTTATGTCACCTACAAAAGTATATGCCAGTGACGTCAACGAACTGGGTATAACGACGGAGTCGGAACCTAGAACCCCGACCGTTATCAGAGAACCGGGGACAGCTTCTGATGCGTCAGACATAAGAGACCTTAATGTCTCAAATAATCTATCGATTACTTATACTGACGAACAGGGTAATTTGTCCGGTACACTCCGTATCCTCATTATTTTGACGCTGATCGCAATGGCGCCGTTCCTCGTTATAATGATGACATCATTTACGAGGATACTTATAGTTTTGCATTTCGTCAGAGCTGCAATCGGTACCCAGACAGCACCACCCAATCAGGTGCTTGTAGGACTGACTCTGTTTCTGACTTTTTTTATAATGAATCCGGTTATAACGGATATAAACAACAATGCTGTAAAACCCTTTGAGGCAGGAGAGATACAGCAGGAGGAATTTATGGATGCTGCTCTGCAGCCACTGCGTGAATTCATGTATCCCCAGACCCAGACAAAAGATGTAAGACTCTTTATGGATATTGCCAAGATGGAAAGCGTGGAGTCTGTTGATGACATTCCTACGCGTGTTCTCGTTCCGGCGTTTGTTATAAGCGAGTTGCGGCGTGCGTTTATCATAGGATTTTTGATATACATTCCGTTTATTGTCATAGATATGGTCGTCGCCTCGACCCTTATGTCAATGGGTATGATGATGCTGCCGCCTACAACGATATCCATGCCATTCAAGATATTGCTGTTTGTGCTTGCGGACGGATGGAACCTGGTGATCGGAAACTTGGTTAAGACTTTCTACTGAAATTAAGGGGAGGAACATAATTATGATGGATATTGATAACGTTACAACGATCACGAGAGGTGCGCTTTACACGATCATAAAGTGTTCGGCACCGATGCTTCTCGTATCGCTTGTTATAGGTCTTGCGGTAAGTATTTTCCAGACCGTTACATCTATTCAGGAGCAGACCCTTACCTTTGTTCCGAAGGTCATAGGAATTTTTGCCGCGATAATGATCCTGGGGCATTGGATACTTAATGAGATAGTTGTTTATACGACAGAACTCTGGAACGGTTTTTCATTGTATATAAGGTAGTATGATTGATTACACTTTTACGTTTGAAGATCTGGAATTTTTTCTGCTTGTGCTGACAAGAATAAGTTCTTTTGTGTTTGTGGCACCATTCTTCTCAATGACCAACACTCCAAGAAGACTGCGGGCAGGTTTTTCTCTTCTTGTATCCGTACTGCTGTTTAATGCGCTTACGGATCACAGTGTTCCGGCTTACTCAACCGTATTGGGATACTCCATAATAGTTTTAAAAGAGGCTGTATGCGGTTTGCTTATAGGACTCGGAGCAAATATGTGTATGTCCATCGTACAGTTCGCCGGTAAAGTAGCCGACATGGAGATCGGACTTTCGATGGTTCAGCTCTTTGATCCGATAACAAGAGACGGCACCGGTTTTATGGGAAGTTTTTATCAGTATATCCTTATATTGATAATGCTGATAACAAATATGCACTATTTTTTCCTTCGTGCCATAGTTGAAACTTTTACGCTGATACCTATCGGGGGAGCAAAGTTTTCTTCGGAAAAGATAATGACGACCACCGTGCAGTTCCTTACGGACTATATTACCGTTTCATTCAGGCTTTGCCTTCCGATAGTTGCCGCGATGTTACTGCTTAATGCGGTGCTTGGTGTTCTTGCCAAGACGGCTCCGCAGGTAAACATGTTCTCGGTCGGAATCCAGATCAAGATAATCGTCGGACTTGGAATTCTGTTTCTGACGATGGGAACCATTCCGGCTGCTTCAGAGTTTATATTCAAAGAAATGAGAGTCATGGTAACCGCGATGGTACAAAGTATGCAATAGGGTGTACGAATGACTGAAAGCTTGCTGTACTTAAATCTCCAATTATTTGCCAAAGAAGGTGCCGGCGGAGAAAAGACCGAGCCCGCAACCGAGAAGAAACTTTCCGATGCGAGAAAGGAAGGCCAGGTTGCAAAGAGCAAGGAACTCGGACAGGCGTTTGCTCTTTTGGCGCTATTTATTGTTCTGAAGATATGGGTCGGTTCGATAGGCCGGAATTTTCTCGGAACATTTAATGCGAATTATACGAAGATGAAAGAGATGACGACTCTCGTTGAAGGTCAAATCTCGGTACATGATTTTTGCAGACTCATTAACTCTAATATCCTTACAATGGCGTTAATCGTTGCACCCGTTTTTATAGCGGCGGTCCTTGTTGCGATAATAGCGGATGTGTTTCAGGTTAAATGGCAGCCGACCGCAAAACCGCTTCAGCCCAAGTTTTCGAAGATCAACCCGATAAGCGGGTTTAAGAGAATATTCTCCAAAGAAAAACTTATAGATCTGCTAAAATCACTGCTTAAGCTTTTTGTCCTCGGATATATGGCATACTCCACCATCAGAGGAGAATTTGCAGTTCTGTTTTCGCTGTTTGATATGGAGCTTATTTCGGCAATAAGAGTTATCGGGGACATTGCCATTAATCTCGGCCTTAAGATAAGCGCCGTATACATTGTCATTGGTTTTGCGGATTACGGCTACCAGAAATGGAAGTTCGCCGAAGATATGAAGATGACCAAGCAGGAAGTCAAGGACGAGTGGAAAAATGCAGAAGGAGATCCTGCCGTCAAGGGTAAGCAGAAGCAAAGGATGCAGGAGGCATCGCGCCGGAGAATGATGCAGGCGGTTCCGTCCGCAGATGTTGTCATTACCAACCCGACACATTTTGCTGTTGCCATCAAGTATGATGTAAATATTTTTGATGCCCCGTATGTTGTTGCGAAGGGTGAGGATTTTCTGGCTGCACGCATCAAGGACAGAGCAGCCGAAGCCGGAGTTGAAATAGTTGAGAATAAGCCGCTGGCAAGAATGCTTTACTATAATGTGGACCTTGGTTCACCGATACCGCCTGAACTGTACCAGACAGTCGCGGAGATACTGGCGGCTATATACAATGCAAGAGTAGGCTAGGTCAGGATTGCGAAGCAATCATGACAGCCTGAGCGGCGCTTGAGCGGACTAGTGCCGAAAGATAACGAGAAAGGGGTGATAAGAGATGCTTAAAAGATTCGCTGCCGCAGATCTTGGCGTGGCATTGTATCTTTTGTGCGCTTTCATATTCCTTATCGTGCCGATTCCTTCAGCGATACTCGATATTGCACTTGCCGGCAACATGGCAATAGCCTTTGCGGTGCTGTTTAATACCATGTTTGCAAAAGAAGTACTGGATATGTCTTTTTTCCCGACTCTTTTGCTGTTCACAACTATATTCCGTATATCACTTAACGTTTCGTCAACGAGACTGATACTGTCGACAGGATCTCCCGGTAACGTTGTGGAAACATTCGGTTCTTTCGTCGGCGGCGGTGATCTTGTTATGGGAACAATAGTTTTCATAATACTGATAATCATTCAGTTTATGGTTATCAACAAGGGTTCGGAAAGAGTAGCCGAAGTTACAGCCAGATTTACTCTTGATGCCATGCCCGGTAAACAGATGGCTATTGATGCTGACCTTAACACCGGTGCTATTACTGATGAAGAAGCCAAGCAGATGCGAGCCAAGATTCAGGAAGAGTCAAGCTTTTTCGGCTCCATGGATGGTGCTGTTAAGTACGTAAAAGGAGATGCAACCGCAGGCCTTATCATAACATTTGTTAATATCATCGGCGGTATAGCGATGGGAATGCTTCGACAGGGTCTTGATTTTAACGCGGCGATACAGAAGTACACTATCCTTACCATAGGTGATGGACTGGTATCCCAGATACCTTCACTGCTTATATCACTTTCGACAGGTATTCTCGTTACAAAGGGTTCTAAGGAAGCAGACTTCGGACAGGTTCTTGTATCCCAGCTCTTCGGAATGCCGAGAGCCATGTATTTTGTGGGCGGGGTTATCTGCTTTCTCGGGATAGTAACACCGCTGAACGCCATATTGTTCCTTGCAGTGGGTCTGCTCTTTATCGTATGCGGAAGGATTGTTGCAAACAATATTGAGGTGGCAAAGACCGAGAAAACGGTGGAGGCCGAAGAGGAAGAAGCGGAGGAGGTCAGAAAACCGGAAAATGTTACTTCGCTTTTGCAGGTTGACCCGATCGAACTTGAATTCGGTTACGGTATCATTCCCCTTGCCGATGTCAATCAGGGTGGTGACCTTCTTGACAGAGTTGTAATGATACGTCGTCAGATAGCCCTTGAACTCGGTACCGTTGTTCCGATAATCAGGTTAAGAGATAATATACAGCTCAACCCTAATCAGTATATAATCAAGATAAAGGGTATACAGGTAAGTGAAGGAGAGATACTGTTCGATCATTACATGGCTATGAATCCGGGATTTGTTGAGGAAGAGATATCGGGAATTCCGACATTCGAACCTTCATTTCATCTGCCGGCGACGTGGATCACGGAATCCCAGAGAGAACGTGCCGAAAGTCTCGGCTACACGGTTGTCGATCCTCCTTCTATCATTGCAACCCATTTAACCGAGATTATCAG
Organism: Lachnospiraceae bacterium UBA4316; assembly: GCA_002394535.1. Lineage (GTDB taxonomy): Bacteria > Bacillota > Clostridia > Lachnospirales > Lachnospiraceae > UBA2868. The sequence continues at coordinate 28,002 of DGUG01000004.1, read as the reverse complement.
ACAGCACATTTCGGAACTCCTTACAAGACAGGATGTACAGAACCTTATCAATAATATCAAAGAGAGCAATCCTTCAGTTGTTGAAGAACTGACGCCAAAGCTCTTAGGACTTGGAGAAATACAAAAGGTTCTGCAGAACCTGTTAAAAGAGGGTATATCGATAAGGGATCTGCTGTCGATATTCGAAACACTGGCGGATCATGCCACGGTTACAAGAGATACGGATGTTTTGACGGAGTACGTACGTCAGGGCTTAAAGCGGGCGATTTCGGCAAGGTATTTTGCCGCCAATGAGGCTACAAGCGTTGTAACACTTGATCCGAAGATTGAGCAGGAGATCATGAATTCGGTTAAGCAGACCGAGCAGGGAGCGTACCTTACTCTTGATCCGGATAGAGTTAAGCAGATTATGAATTCTGTCGGCGATGAAGTGGCAAAACTTGAGAACCTCGGCAAGAATCCCATAGTTATAACTTCTCCGATCGTGAGAATGTATTTTAAAAAACTTACGGAAGATTACTATCCGGACCTTATTGTAGTATCGTATAATGAGATTGACACAAATGTTGAATTGCAGTCAGTCGGAATGGTAACAGCATAAATGATTATTAAAAAGTTTCAGGCAAAAACCGAAGAGGAAGCTGTATCCGCGGCAAAAAAAGAGATGGGCGAAAACGTTGTTATTATGAGCGTCCGCAGTCTTAAGAAAAAAGGCTTTTTCTCCTTTATGAAAAAACCCGTAGTTGAAGTAACTGTCGGGATGGAAGAGGAGTCCGAGCGCCAGAACGCAGAGAATCCGTTCTCCATGCTTGCAAAGCAGAGCATCAATCGCGGTATGACACAGCAGGCGCCATCTTACAACACAAAAGATGTTATTTTGGATGATGAGCCGCCTGCGTATGAAGGTAAGAGTGAAAAAGTTATTGAGCAACGTCTTGACAGCCTGCAGTCACTTCTCGAAAAGCAGCTCACAAATAAGCATGAAAAGGACGAGTTTGAGAAGGACGATGAAGAGGATTCTTCTGTTGCGTTTTTAAAACTCATATACAATACGCTCATAGATAATGAGGTTGCGGAGAAGTATGCCAACGAGCTTCTCGATGAGATCGGTAAAATCAATACATCCAAATCGAGTGTTGATTTTATACTCGGCAACATTTATCAGAAGATGATTCTTAAGTTTGGACAGCCCGTTACGATACCCCTCGGTCTTGAGAGGCAGCGTGTGATTTTTTTCATAGGTCCTACGGGAGTCGGTAAGACAACAACGATCGCAAAGCTTGCTTCCAAATTGTGCGTTAACCACAAGAAGAAGGTTGTTCTTCTTACAACCGACACGTACAGGATAGCGGCAGCCGAGCAGCTTCGTACCTATGCAAGCATTCTTGATGTTCCGTTCAGAGTTATTTATACGGAAGAGGAGATGACCGGTGCAATAAACGATTACAAAGATTATGATTATATCCTTGTGGATACGGCGGGCCATTCGCAGCATAATGAGGCACAGAAAGAGTCAATGGCTCACTTCCTGGCATGCGTGGGAGACTCTGTTGATAAGGATACATATCTTGTCGTGAGTGCTACAACCAAGTACAGGGATCTGCTGGCGATTGCCGATGCATATTCCGAGTTTACCGACTACAAATTGATTTTCACCAAGCTGGATGAGACGACTACGCTGGGCAATCTGTTTAATCTGTGCATGCATACCGGAGCATCCATGTCATATGTAACCTGCGGGCAGAATGTCCCCGATGATATAGCTGTTTTTTCGCCTCAATCGACAGTCAAGCAGCTTCTCGGAGGTAAGTGATGGATCAGGCAGAAGGACTCCGCAACATAATAAAGCAAAATGCAATAAGCACAAGACCGGCCGCAAGAGTTCTAACGGTAACTAGCGGAAAAGGCGGCGTGGGTAAGTCGAACGTTTCCATCAATCTTGCGGTGCAGTTTAGGCGTATGGGCAAAAAGGTCATTATTTTCGATGCCGATTTCGGAATGGCAAATATCGAGGTAATGTTCGGCGCAATCCCTAAACATAATCTTGCGGATCTTATATATCACGGCATGAGTATTCGGGATATAATTACAACCGGTCCGATGGATATAGGATTTATATCCGGAGGATCCGGTATAGCAAGCCTTTCCAATCTGGGGAAGGATTATATAGATTATCTTATCAGAAATCTCGAACAGCTTGATCTTTTGGCAGATGTTATAATAATAGATACGGGGGCGGGAATAAGTGACGCGGTTCTTGAATTTTTGGTAGCAAGCGGAGAGATACTTCTGGTTACTACACCGGAACCGACATCGATTACAGATTCGTATTCACTGCTTAAGGCGCTGGGACGACATCCGAAGTTTTCAAGAGAGAACTCTTCTATCAAAGTTGTAGCGAACAAAGTCGGAAGTTTTGAAGAGGGTAAACAGTTATATACAAAACTAAATGCGGTTGTGGGAAGATACCTTAAGATACCGCTGAACCTTGTGGGAGTTGTACCGGAAGATCATGAGCTTGTCAAAGCGGTAATGGGACAGATGCCGATCTCGATACAGAATCCGAACGCAAAGAGTGCACAGGCATTTGCGGATCTGGCAGAGGCACTTGAAACAAATTCAACAGATCCGATATATCATAAAAGGGGAATGTCGGGATTTTTTGCATCGATGATCAGAAATAAATAATAAATTGGAGAAGGTACATACATGATTTCAAAATTTGTTCAGATCGGAAATAAGATAGAAATAGAGTCTATCAAAAAAACAACAGGAGAACTGGGGGAGGTTACCCGTAAGACATACAGGAGTGAACTGTATGACATAGAAAGCGAGGATGTCATCAAGATTGCGATGCCTATGGAACAGAGCAAAGTGGTGCTGCTTCCGGTAGATGCGGAGTACAGCCTGTGCTTTTATACATCAAACGGTCTGTACCAATGCCTTGCAAGAGTTATTGAGAGGTATAAGAGCAACAATCTTTTTGTTCTGTCGATGGAACTTGAAACGGATCTTCAAAAGTATCAGAGAAGAGAGTATTACCGCCTTAATACCGTTCTTGACATGAAGAGTAAGGCAATAGATGAGACCCCCGATAAAAACAGCCTTGAACAGGTTCATTTTATCGATACGGATCTTACTTTTGATAACGGAACTATGGTAGATATAAGCGGCGGCGGAGCAAGGTTTATATCCAAAGTACGTTATACGGAAGGCTCACTTATAAGATTTGTCTTTTCACTGTTCGTTAACGGACAGGTTACGGAATACAAGCTTATCGGGAAAGTCTTAAAATCATCCCCAATGGAAAACAGGGAAGATTCTTTTGAAAACAGAATTCAGTTTGTAAATATGGTAAATGACGACAGAGAGAGTATCATCAAGTATATTTTCGAAGAAGAACGCAAGATGAGACACCGTGAGAGAGGGACTTTTTAGCCGTAAATAGGGGTTTGGGAGGAAAAATGAAGAAAAAAATTCTTATCGTCGATGACTCTGCACTCATGAGAAGGGTCTTTTGTGATATAATCAATTCCGATGACAGGTTTGAGGTTGTAAATACTGCAACTGACGGTGCTGAGGGCTTCAAGTTTATTTGCGAGAAGCAGTATGATGCGGTTGTTCTTGACGTGTATATGCCTAAGATGACCGGAATACAGATGCTTCAGGAGATGCAGAAGTCCCACGTAAGTGCCAGAGTCATGATGTCGAGCACCACGACCGGTGAGGGAGCAAGGGAAACCCTTGATGCGCTGACACTCGGAGCAATTGATTTTATCAAGAAGCCCGAAAATGTGGCAAACGCCAAGGACGAGAACTTCTCCAAGAAATTTCTGGATCTTTTGTACGTTGTATCGTGTGCACCGATGCCGCACTTCGGAGGTGCGACTCTTCCGGCAAGAGGAGGGAGGGAACACGGTCAGACCTTTACAAAACGTTTCGACGTCAACATCCATACTACCGCGGATCAGCTCGCGAGCGCGAGAACAAAGGTTACAAGCACCGTTCATACCGCGCCTCCGGATGTTAAGCTCAGAAATGTAGTACATAAAGGTCACAGAAAAATAGTGGCAATCGCCAGTTCCACCGGAGGTCCCAAGGCACTTCATGACGTAATACCATACCTTCCCGGCGATCTTCCGGTTCCCGTGCTTCTTGTGCAGCATATGCCCCAGGGATTTACGGCTTCTCTGGCCGCAAGGCTTAACGAGGTTTCCAAGATCAAGGTAAGCGAGGCGGTTAACGGAGAGAAGATCGAAAACGGTCATGTGTATATCGCACCCGGCGGAGTCCATATGAAAGTGGAGAAAAAGGGTGGGGTACACTGCATCAAGTACTCGGACGAGCCTAC